>CAZFMJ010000004.1:0-5120 GCA_964520045.1 uncultured Elusimicrobiales bacterium
CGAGGAACACGCCCGCCGCTATTCCGGCGAACATAGGTATCAGCTGGGGATGGGAAAGGTCTTTCTGCGAATTGCCGAGCAGTGAAGAAACTTTCGCAAGGGCTTCCTCTTCGCCCACCGCCATAAGGGTGTCTCCGAACTGGACGGCATAGCCGTCCGAAACTATAAACTCTATATCCGCCCTGGCCGCTCTTGTTATTATCACGCCGTAGCGGTTTTCAAGATCCAGCTCTCCCAGCGTTTTGCCGAACACCCCGCTTCTTGTGACCAGTATCCTGCCGGTTGTAACTTTGCTGGGTATTTTCCGCAAATCTACGTCCGCGCGCCTTCCTATCACAAGCGCCAGTTCATTCAGCTTATCTTTAAGTCCCACGGCTAAAACCACATCCCCCGTTTTTATGACGGTCTCTGGATGCGCCACATCCACCCTGTTCCCGCTCATTATTCTTGAGATCTTTACGCCGAGGCTCTCAAGAGCCGGGATATTTTCAATGGTCATGCCGTCCAGATTTTTATTCTCGACCATGATATTGAGCGCCTCAAACAGCTCGCTCCCCGTTTCAGCGGCGGATTCTTTTTTTAAATCGACGCGAAACGCAATTCTGGCTACAATCATGACAAGTATCGCGCCTATTATTCCGAACGGATACGACACCGCGTAGGCCATGCCCGGAACTTTAAGAAGGTCTCCCGCCATCGGCTGTATGTCTTTAAGCGCCTGCTGAGCGGCCGCAAGCCCGGGCGTGTTCGTGACCGCGCCCGAATAAAGCCCAACCGCCGCCGCCATATTTATCCCGCAGGTTTTGCTTATTATCACCGTCAAAACCGCGCCGAGAACCACCACGCAGACGGCAAGAATATTGAGACGAAGCCCCTGCTTTTTGAGGGAAACAAAAAATCCCGGACCGACCTGCATGCCCACCGCGTATACGAACAATATCAGCCCGAAATCCCGCAGGAATTCGCGCACTCCGGAAGCTATGGTCAGATTAAAATGGCCGAATATTATCCCCGAGAAAAGCACCCCCGCTATGCCGAGGTTTATGCCGAGAACGCGGATATTCCCTATAGCGATGCCCGCTGCGGTGACCATGCTTATTATTATCACCGCATGCGCCGCTGGAGTAAGATTTAACAGCGAAGAAATGGATTCCACAAAAGGATTTTAGCAAAAACCAAAGCATGGCGGGGAATTTTCAAAAAAGGCTACCAGTCACCAGCGGCCCATGTCACCAGACGGAAAAAAAACACCAGCCGTCCCGCTTTTTCCATGCGCCGTCTATCCGGTGACGAAAAAAATATCCTTTGGTCTCAAGATTATCTATAATAGAGTCATGCCATTTACAAAACTTGGACTTCATCCGGACCTTTTGCGGGGAGTGCGGTCAATGGGATACACAGATCCCACGCCCATACAGCTTCAGGCAATTCCGTTACTATTAAAAGGCGAAGACCTTTTGGGCTGCGCCCAGACGGGAAGCGGAAAAACAGCCGCCTTTGCTTTTCCAATACTGCAATACCTGCTGGAGCATCCGCGTCCCGGCATCCGCGTTGTGATAATAGTGCCCACAAGGGAACTTGCGGCGCAGGTGGAAACGATGTTCCGCGACTGCGGAAGATTCACGCCGTTTAAGGTAGCTGTAATCATAGGCGGAGTAGGCTATCAGGGCCAGACGCAGGCGATAGGACAGGGCGCGCAGATTTTGGTGGCAACTCCGGGCAGACTGCTTGACCATCTTAAGCAGGGAACCATACGGCTGGACAGAGTGGAAAAATTGGTGCTGGATGAAGCGGACAGGATGCTGGATATGGGCTTTTTGCCCGATATCCGCAATATCCTCAGCCGCGTTCCGAAACAGCGCCAGACAATGCTTTTTTCCGCGACACTGGCTCCGGAAATAGAAAAAATAGCGGCGTTTGCCATGCGCAATCCCCGGCGCATAGAAATAAGCTCCCATCATTCGGTTGCCGAAGGCATAAGCCAGGTAGTCTATCCCGTGCTTCAGCAGCAGAAAACCGATTTCATGGTAAATCTGCTCAAAGCCACTCAGATACGCTCATGCGTGGTTTTCTGCAGAACCAAACACGGGGCCGACAGGCTGGCCAACCGGCTTAAAGCCATGAGTTTTTCCATAGGGGTGCTGCACGCGGACCGCACTCAGGGACAGCGCACTTCGGCCATGGAAAACTTCCGAAAAGGCAAGACGCAGATACTGGTAGCCACGGATATAGCCGCAAGGGGCATTGACGTGCAGGAAATAAGCCATGTGATAAATTACGACATTCCGCGCCATCCCGAAGATTATGTGCACCGCGTGGGAAGAACGGCCCGCGCCTACGGAGTGGGAGACGCCATAAGCCTGATGTCGTCTGAAGAACAGGTTTTTTTAAGCGCTATAGAGCGTTTTGTGGGAATAGTATTTCCGAGGGCGATGCTTCCTAATTTTAACTATTTAGTTCCCCCGCCGCTGACTCCGCCCAAACCCAAGACCTTCAGAGACATCAACTGGGGCCGTTCCCGAAGCAGGGGCCGCCGCCGCTAAAAGTGAAAATAATCTGCAATAGGTTATAATAGTAATCTGTATAATTTGAGATAACCTGCTTAAAAAACAGGCGCGGGAGAAAAAAATGAAAAAAACATTATTAATACTACCGGCGGCATTATTACTGACAGGCTGTTTTAAATCAAGGATTGAGTCTCCAGCGCAAAAAACCATTATACTGGCCGGCCAGAACGATAAGTGCGAGGAACTTGACTCAAGAAAAGTGTTTGCGCTGTTCGGATTAGGCGCGGTTCCGTTCAACAACCAATCCTCTATACCGTCGCTTCAGAATATTTCGGACAAAGAAAAAGTCAGATTCACGACCAAAATATCATTTCTGGATTACGTAATATCATGGGTGACCATGGGGATTGTGGGCGCCCACACCATAACGACGGAAGTCTGCCGCTGACACGGGCGAAAAAAACCCGCGGATTGTTTATGGCGGCATAGAATGACCTCATAAACAGGATTTAGGAGCCGATACTCTTTATTATCGTGGAATTCCTTCCGTAAAAATATAAAATCTAAAACGCACAATCAACCGCAACAGATACAGGTGAAGATTTAGGGCGGTTGTTGTTTTTTAATTTACCGACATGCAAAAACGTATTTTAAATATCGGATGCGGGGATGTCCGGCTTGAGGGAGCGGTAAATATTGATTCCAATCCCTGTTCAAAGCCGGATGTACTGCATGATCTGAATATACTTCCATGGCCTCTGCCTGATTCGGAATTTGAAGTTGTTGTGTGCAGCCATATTTTGGAGCACCTCTTTTCTCCTTTCCAAGTTATGCTCGAAATCCACAGGGTCTGTAAATCTAATGCGGAAGTTAGGATAACAACCCCCCATTTTTCTTCTTATCAGTCATGGAATGATTTGTCGCATATTTATCATTTCGGCTTGTCGGCATTTAGTCCGTTTTATAAGGGCCATTATAACACACAGCATCTTTTTTCAATGGAAAAACGCATCCTTCGTTTTGGAACAGGAATCCCATCGCGGATGGGATGGATATTGAGCAAAACTTCATTGGAATTATGGGAAAAGTATTTCGCTTTTTGGTTCCCTGGACGAAATATTGAGCTGCATCTGCGCGCGATAAAATAACCGCCATATAAAAAACAGAGGCTTGCTGTTAACAGCGGATCATCACCAGCGCCATTTTGAATTTTTCGACTGCGCGCAGGGCATGAGTTTTTCCCGCGGGCATGATTATCATTTCTCCGGCGCGCACCCTGCTGGGCCTGCCTGAAATCATTATTTCCGCCTCTCCGTCAAGAATATAGACAAGCGCGTCAAACGGAGCCGTATGCTCGCTTAAGCCCTCGCCCTTGTCAAAAGAAAACAGGGTGACGGAACCCGCCTTTTTGTCGACAATCGTTCTGCTTACCACCGACCCCGGCTTATAATCCGCAAGCTCCGCGGGCCTGAGAACCCGTCCGATAAGACTCTCCGCCGATGTTTCCGCATTTTTGTTTTTCATTTTTCAGTTGCCCCCCGTCCCGCGCAAGTAGATAGTATATAGCAAATAGCAGGTGGATTTTCATTCCCGATTCTTCTCTCTTCTTGTTTTTCCATCTACCCTCTCCCATCTACCCTCTTCATAGCTGTCCAGCCGTCTCGCCGTCCAGCGGCCTAGCTGTCCTAATTCAGCGTCTGCTTGAATCTTTTATAGCTTAAAACCGCCGCAAAGACGGCCATGGCCGTCAACACCGAAATATTTGAAATAAAAACCTGAAAATCGCCGCCTTTGAGCATTATGTTGCGCATCAGCGTCACAAAATATTTCAGCGGGTCAAGATACGCAACCCATATTATCGCGGAAGGCATGTTCTCCACCGGAAACATTATGCCGGACATCAGAACAGCGGGGAACAAAAACAAGAAACCGCCCATCATGGCCTGCTGCTGCGTTTTTGAGATAGTGGAAATAAGCGTGCCTATGCCTACGGTCGCAACCACAAAAACAAAGGCCGAAACAGCAAGCATTAAAAGCGGACCGCGCATAGGCACGCTGAACAAAACCATGCCCGCGGCAAGTATGATAAAGGTATCCGCAATGCCGAGCAGGATATAGGGTATGGTTTTGCCGAGCAGTATTTCGCCTATTCCCAAAGGCGCGGAAATAATCATCTCAAAAGTTCCTATCTCCTTTTCTTTGGCCATGGACATGCTGGTCAGTATGATAGTTAAAAGGCAAAGTATCATGCACATCACGCCCGGCACGAGAAATATGGAAGACTTCATTGACGGGTTATAAAGCAGGCGCACGTCAAGACTCACTCCCCCGCCGGCCGGACTGCCCCGCGCGGCGAACTGCTTTATAATCGAGACGGCATAGGCTTCTATTATGCGGGCTTTTGACGCATTTGACGCGTCGACAAGAAACTGAAGCCGGGCTTTGCCGCGGCCCATAGCTTTAGTAAAGCCTCCGGAAGGCGCAACTAGAACCGCGTCAGCTTTCCCGGACTGTATCAAAGCGTAAGGATCATTGATTTTTCCCCCCCACCCTCCCCTCCCCCGCATCGGGGGAGGGATTAAGGGAGGTAGTATCACAGGAACGGGAATAAAC
>CAZFMJ010000004.1:5130-62931 GCA_964520045.1 uncultured Elusimicrobiales bacterium
ACCAGCCCGAAGCGTAAAAATGCTCAGCCAGTTTTGACGCCTGCGAATCGGATGGCGCATGAAATACAGCCAGCCGTATGCCTTTTATTTCAGTGGATATGGCCAAACCGAATATGGTCATCTGCACAAGCGGCATTACAAAAAGGATCATCCTCATGCGTATATCGCGCAGGGTCTGCGAAAATTCCTTATGAATAAATGCCATTATAGTATTAGAAGTCATGGTTCCAAATCCCGCTTAAACTTTTTGGCCGCGGCCGTGATAAGTATGACGTCCATCAAAAGAAGCGCGAAAAGAGGTCCGGCAAGTTCCGTTATACCCGCTCCTTTAAGGAATATGCCCCGGCAGATCAGCATAAACCATCTTGGCGGAAGAACCGCGGTCAGATACTGAAAAAACAAAGGCATGCTCTCTATGGGAAAAACAAAACCGGAGAGAAGAAGAGAAGGAAGAAGCCCCATAAGCATGGAAAACTGCATCGCAAGCTGCTGCTGGCGCGTGACTACGGATATAAGCAGTCCCTGCGAAAGCGCGGCTGTTAAAAACATAAGGCAGGATACCGCAAAAAGGATATGGCTTCCCCTGAACGGAACGCCGAATCCGGCTCTGGCGGTAAAATAGACGAATATCACGGAGATAATCCCTAGTCCGAGATACGGCATTATTTTGCCCAGAATAATTTCCATGGGCATGACGGGAGTGGAAAGCAAAAGCTCCATTGAACCGTTTTCCCATTCCCGCGCAACCGTCAGAGCCGTCAAAAAAATCGCCATAAGCCCCAGCACTATAACTGTAAGTCCGGGTATTATAAACCAGCGGCTGTTGAGTTCATGATTATAAAGAAAGCGCGTCCTGAGTTCTACAGATTCGGGAGGAGATATTCCGGACAGTCTTTTATGGGCTGATTTGAGAATACCCGGAAGATAGCCGAGCACGGCCCCTGCCCGCGAATTATCGGCTCCGTCTAAAATAAACTGGGCTTCCGCAGATTTTCCGCCCGCCAGTTTATCCGCAAACCGCGGTTTTATCACAAGCGCCGCGCTGGCGCGCTCCGAATTCAACTCGCGCAGAACGCTTGAACCTTCCAAAGGACGAAGCACTTTGAAATAACCGGAATCTGAAAAAATTTCCGCAAACTGCCGGGACAGTCTTGATTTGTCTGAATCATATACGGCCATGGAAATTCCGCTCACGTTAAAGTCTATGGCAAACCCGAAAAATGTCACCAGAATAACGGGCAGTCCCAATGCCAGAGCAAGAGTGAACGGGTCCCTTAAGATATGCCGAACCTCTTTGCCCGCTATTGAAACGGCTCTGCCTATTATAAACATATTATTTCTCAAAATGACCGCTTCTGCGGTAATTTTGGGGTAGACGTCAGACGGTAAACGGTAGACGGTACAAACAAAACCGCTTTGTTAACATGCTTCTTCCCTCTCCGGTTTACCTTCCGCCGTCTGCCCTCTTATCGCTTTCCTCCACGAGACGGATAAAGACGTCCTCAAGAGACGGTTTTATGCGTCTGGCTGTAATGCCCTTCGGAATCTCCTGTTCCAGTTTCCGCCATACTTCTTCATCCTTAAGACTGAGATGAAAACGCAGGCCGTGGGGCTGGACGGAAATAACGCCCTCCCCGCGGATGAGCGCCTCCGGAACTTTGGTTCCGGCGGCGGCCGGGTTAAGTTCAATAAGCGGTCCGGCAAATGTTTTTTCCTTAAGCGCATGCGGAGAATCCAAAGCTATAAGCCTGCCGGCGGACATAAGCGCTATGCGTCCGCAATTTTCCGCTTCGTCCATGTAATGCGTTGTGACAAGAACGGTTTTGCCCGACTTGGTAAGCCTGCGTATCAAATTCCAAAATCTTTCTCTTGCGGCGGGAGCCACGCCGGAAGTCGGCTCGTCTAAAAACACTATTTCCGGGTCATGTAGTATGGCCGCGGCCAAAGCCAGTTCCTGCTTAAGCCCTCCGGGAAGACTGCGCACCATAGCATCGAGCCTATGGTCAAAACCTATGAAATCCAGCAGTTCTTTGATGCGGACCGCGGCTGTTTTCGGCTCAAGCTTGCGCAGACCGGCGGTAAAAGCAAGATTTTCCTCCACCGTAAGATCATCATAAAGGGTGAATTTCTGCGACATGTATCCAACCCTGCTTTTTATGGCTTTCCCTCCGTCCGCGAAATCCAGCCCGGCGACCTTCACGCTTCCGGCCGTAGGCAGAAGAAGCCCGCACAAAGTGCGTATGGCTGTCGTCTTACCCGCTCCGTTCGCTCCCAGAAAACCGAATATCTCTCCGCTGTCTACGGTAAAAGACAGCCTGTCCACGGCGGTAAATCCGCCGAAACGTATTGTGAGCTCATTGACTTCTATGGCGTAAGACTTGTTAATCATAGTTATCGCCGATGCTAGACGGCTGGACCGCTTGACGGCTAGACAGCCAGACAGAAAAAAGTCACCATGTCACCAGTTTTAACAGCACAAGAAACTCTGAATCTTATTCTTATACATTCTCCCCTCTATCAGCCCTCAGCCTTCAGTCTTCAGCCTTCAGCCTGCTTTTCTTACTGCGTCTTATAAACAGCTCTTCAAAACTTTCAGCGCCTTCCTGTTTAAGTATTTCTTTGGGTTCGCCAGAAGCCAGCGCCAGCCCCGATTCCAATAAATGCACTTTGGAACAGCGCTCCGCTTCGTCCATATATGCGGTGGAAATAACAACCAGAATTTTCTGCCCGGCAAGGCGGTATAAAAGCTCCCATAATTCCCTGCGGCTTATAGGATCCACTCCGTTGGTAGGCTCATCCAGAAGGATTGCCTTCGGAGACTGCAGAAGCGCGCACATAAGGCCGAGTTTTTTATACATGCCTCCGGACAACTGCCCCGCTCTGCGGTCCCTGAATTTATCCAGACGCGTAATTCTCAGCAGTTCTTCCGCTTTGGCGCGGTAAATATCAGCGGGAAGCTGATACAAACCGCGAAAAAAATCCAGATGCTCGCTGCAGGAAAGATCGGGATACAGGCTCTGCCGCTGAGGCATATATGCCATGGCGGGCCGGGCCAGCGCAAAAGTCAAAGCCCGCCCGTCTTCGCTGTAGGTTATGTCCCCCTCATCAGGATGAAGAAGCCCCATAAGAGAGCGCAAAAGAGTGGTTTTACCGGCCCCATCAGGTCCTATGACTCCATGCAGAAGGCCCGCGGAAAAATCCAAAGACACGCCCGCCAGAGCCTGATTTTGGCCCAGCTTTTTCCGCAAGCCCCGTGTCTTTATGCCTATCATATATATGCCCCAGAAAAAAGCGGCCAGTCACCAGCGGCCCAGCCGCCCGGCAATCCCATGCCTGACCCTTTCAATGCTAAGGAAGTTATCCGCTGGAAAATCGGAAGACCCCTAATTACTCCGGCAGACGCGCTTCTATCGTCATGCCCGGCTTAAGAATCCGTTCGTCATTGGGAAATGTTATTTTCACTCCGTAGACCAAACGCGTGCGCTCCTCCCGTGTTTGAACATTTTTGGGAGTGAACTCCGCCTCATCGTTAATATGGCTTATTCTCCCCTTGAATATCCGGCCTTTCATTTCAGGAATAATGCCGTCGACGGGCATGTTTAGAGATAATTTTGCGAGCAATGTCTGCGGGACATATACCAGCGCCCACACCTCGCTTAAATCGGCAAGCGTGAGAAGTTTCATTCCCGGAGAAACCAGTTCATTAGCCTCATGATAAGTAGAAAGCACGGTGGCGTTAATGGGAGACTTAATGACGCACCAATCAAGCTTTAGCGCGGCCTCATCGCGCTTGTTTTTAAGCCGGTCATAAGTCTCCTGGCTCATGGAGCTGTCGCGCAGCTGCTGCGCCCTCTTGAAATCCCTGTCGGCTATATCGGCCGAAAGCTTTATATCTTCGCAGGACAGCTTCACCAATGACTCCCCTGCCGATACATTTGCGCCCTCTTTGGCGTCAAAGGACGCGATTACCGAACCAAGCCTCGGCGATATATCAACTTCAACCGCCTCAATGGTTCCGGCATAAAGGAAATCCCGTTGTTTCAGCAGCTTAAAAGCCAGAACCAGCGCTATAATTACCGCCGCCGCAATTATGATTTTTTTCCGTTTCATTTAATTCTCCTTTGAAAGACTTGAAAGCACGGCAAGCTGTATGAGAATCTGGACGTCCGTTTTTGCGGACTGAACCTTGGCTTCCAGTTCCCGCAGATTGGCGGACTGGACTTCAATAAAAGTCGACCTTCCGGCCTTGTAAGATTCATAGACAAGCCCTGCTAATTCTTCCGCTTCGGCCGACGCCCGCCTGTTTATTTCCCTCTGCGTTTTCAGGCTTAACAGCTGGTCTCCGGCTTTAAGCCGATCCCTTTTTAAATCCCTCAGAACAGCTTCCCTGCGGCTGTCAGCCGACATCGCATGGCTGTTCAAATCCCGCGCCTCGCTCGCGGTGCGGCCTGATTCAAAAAGAGGAAAGCTTGCGGAAATGCCGGCCATGTTCTGATGGAATGATTCCAACACCGGACCGTTCGGGTAATCCAGACTGCTTCGGCCGCTTAAAATAACTTTGGGCCAACGCCCCGCGCTTATGCTTTGAGCCGTAATGCGCGCTGATTGCGCCATTGAACTTAAAGCCGAAAGCGCCGGATGATTTTCATCTATTTTGGAAAGCTCAGCCCGCGCCAGACCGCGCATGGAATCCTCCAGCGGATCAAGGGAAATCAGAGCCGAAGGCGGTTCTGTTTCATCGGGCAAAGAATCCGCCGTATCCGAACTCAGCGGATTGGACAAATCAGCGGAAGGCTCGTCTCCGGTCAACGCAAAAAGCTCCCGCAGAGAACCGGCGAGCTCCGCCCGCGATTGGCGGAACTGGCTCATGCGCCGGAGCGCTTCCTGATGAGCGGCAAGGCTGTCCATGCGGCTGGACGCCCCGGCCTGCCTGCGTTTTTCTATGTCTTTGTACTGAGACTGCGCCAGTTTAAGCGAATCGCCCAGCAAACGAACCTGCTCCAAAGCCAGCTGGGCCTGAAAATATGCCAGCCGCGTTTTTAAGCGGATATTTTTTAGCGCGGCTTTATATTCCCATGATTTTGCGGCGGCTGCGGCATCCGCCGCCTGCCATGCTCCGCGCAGAGCTCCTTTGTCCCAAAGGGTCCATGTCAGGGAAGGTCCCAACGAATAATTATTATTGTCTCCCAGAGTCATGTTTCTGCCTCCGGCCAAAGACAGGGCGGGAACTTCACTTAAATATTTCCAGCCTGCGTCAAAAGTCAGTTTGGGAAAAAGACCGCCCAGCCTGCCCTCCCGCCGGCTGGATGCCGACTCCGCATCAAAACCCGCGGCCTGAAGAAGCGGAGAGTTTTTTTCGGCATCTCCCTCGGCGGACCGCAGTTTTATGCGCAGAACGGGAATTTCAGCTGAAACGGTATAATTACAGGCTACAAACAGGAATAGACCCAGTATAAGTTTCATTACTTGTCCCCCCTTAAAGCTTTTAACGCCAAATCCACTCTTTCCGCTATAGCGGAATCCGAGGCCAGCATCGGCGCGACCAGTTTTACGGCCAAACCGAAAGGCCTGCGTAATAACGCCTGCTCAATAACTCCCATCACTATGTTGGGCGCGACGCTGCTGCCCGCAAGAAACGCTATGGCTGAGGGCAGGGGCATTTTTTTTATAAGCCCCTGTTTCTGGCAGTCTCTCACAAGTCCGGCTATGATCAGCAGATGGCGCGGAATATTGGCCCGGGCAAAACCCGCCGCCTCGGCATTCTCGTCCAAAACATCCCGGAAAATCATCAGAAACAGCCTGCGGTTGTCTCTTGCAAATTTTGACAGGGTTATAAGCGCGCAGCGCAGACGCTCCAAAGGCGGGACATCCTTGCCTGTTTCTACGCTGAAATTCTTAAAAAATTCTTCGTATATTTCCTGAAGCACCAGTAGGGCGAATTTCCGCTTTGTTTTAAAATGATAATGGAACATTCCGAGATTGACGCCCGCCTCCTGCGCCACCCGGCGCAGGCTTAGGCCGGACACGCCGGTCTCAGGCAGAAGCCTGCGCCCCGCCTGAATGAGAAGTTTATCGGTATTTTTGGAAGGTCTGGACATAATTTTCCCCTGCGCCTTGAAATAAATTTAGCCACAATAAAGCACAAAAGGCATCCAAACAATCCTCAAAGGCAGTGAGTTTGGATAGTCCCATTCTCAAAGTATTCAAGGAAAGAATGGGGCACAAAAAATGATGCTACTGTTTATGTGTTTTATATGCTTTTTGCAACTAACCATAGGATTTAAATTCCCGAGCCTTAAGTTATTACTATACGCTAGTATAATTATACACCTGAATAGTAATTTTGTCAAGGCCTGCTCAAACATGGGAAACGGTAAATGGTAGATGGCAAAACAACAAAAAGGCAATTCAGTTGCCAGCCGCTATCTGCTTTCTACTATCTACTATCCTCCTTCGATTTTTAAATTTCACGCTTGCGCAGCGCCCATGCCGTAAGATTTGCGGACAAACGACAGCTGTATTTTTAGGGTTTACGTCTGAAAAATAGGAGAAAACGGTCAATTATGCTATAATTAAAAATGTCAGGTACGGTTCCTTCCTCAAGCTAAGCAGAATCTGCTCGATAAGCCGCACATACAGGAATTTACCGTGAATATCTCAGATTAAAGGTAAATTCAATAATGAACAAGACAAAAACAAAAAAACTTCTTCTTACAAGCATCTGCCGTCCCCTTGGTCCGGAACACGGAGACGGGATCGGCGTAGGCTACGAAACTATGCACGGCCAGATAACCAGAGCGCAGGGGCTGTTCAGCCCGCGCACTACGCAGATTCACTTTTCGCTGGATTATATAGCCGAAAATCTCGAAATTCCCGCAGTAGTGCTTCAATACCCCTCCCGCAGGGAATTCATACGGGAACTTAAAAAGGGCTATGATTTTGTGGGAATATCTTTCATCCTTGCCACATTCCACAAAATGAAAGAAATGGCCGGCTTGGTGCGGAAATACTCTCCCGCGAGCAAAATAATACTGGGGGGCTACGGCACGGTTTTGAATGACGATACTTTAAAGCAGTACGGCGACTACTTCTGCAGAGGCGAGGGGATTTCATTTATGCGCCAGCTTTTGGGGGAACCCCCGATTTCCGCTCCTTACAAGCATCCGCTCATTGAAAACACTCTCAAGGTTTTCTCAATTCCGGCTTCGACATCAGGCACGATATTCGCCGGACTGGGCTGTCCGAACGGATGCGATTTCTGCTGCACTTCGCACTTTTTCAAGCGAAAGCACATAAAACTCCTGCCCGACGGCAAAGACATCTACAATGTGGTTGAGCGCTACCTGGAAAAAAATCCCGAAATACAATTTACGATTATAGACGAGGATTTTCTTTTGAATAAAGAACGGGCTATGCAGTTCCGCGACTGCGTGCAGGCCGGCGGCAAACCGGTATCTA
This sequence comes from uncultured Elusimicrobiales bacterium, assembly GCA_964520045.1. Classification (GTDB taxonomy): domain Bacteria; phylum Elusimicrobiota; class Elusimicrobia; order Elusimicrobiales; family CAZFMJ01; genus CAZFMJ01. The sequence goes on from CAZFMJ010000004.1 coordinate 12,589, forward strand.
TTTTTGTGTTTTCAAGCGTGCGCGCCATAAGCCAGTACAGCGTTCACGAAATACTTGATATGGGCATAGACGGTTTCTGGATAGGCTACGAAGGCTCCGCTTCCGGATACGGCAAACAGGGCGGCAGGCCGGTAGACGAGCTTTTCCTCGAGCTTAAGGAACACGGGATAAACATACTGGCATCCATGATCGTGGGATTCGACTACCAGACTCCGGAAGTAATAGCCAAAGAGCTTGACGGGCTGATGAAGCTCAAACCCGGTTTTGTCCAATGCATGATATACGGCGGAACTCCGGGAACGCCTTTTTACGACAAAATAGTGTCGCAAGGGCTCCTGCATAATAAATATGCGGAGATGGACAAATACTGCCTCGGCGCTACCGGCTTTAATTCCATGGTAAAACACCCGGCCATGTCGCCTTCGGAAATAGAAAAAATCCAGCGCTGGTGCTTTGATCAGGATTTTCAGAGACTCGGCCCGTCCATATACCGCTCTCTTGACACATGGCTTATGGGATACAAGAACTGGAAAAAATCTTCCAATGCCCTGCTCCTGAAAAAAGCGGAATTATTAGGCGCGCAGCTGAGGAAAAGTTACCCCATATTTCTTGCGGGACGGTTATTCGGGCCCAATCGGTCCGTGCGCAGATGGATACGGGATTTGGAACGGAGCATCCACTCCGAACTGGGCCGTCCGACATCGGCGCAAAAACTGACGGCATGGGCCGCCGTAGCCGCCGCAGGCTGGACCGCAATAACCCTGCGCCTTAAAATTTTCCAGCATCCCCGCATGATCCGCTCGACATTCAGAATGTAATCTCCTGAAAACCGGCATGAAACGCCTTTTAAATCAGATTTTACCCCTCCTGCTGATTGCGTCAATTGGGCCCGGAGCGGCAGCCGCCGTCTCCATTCCCGCAAACGCATTTCAAATTGTAGAAAGCGTGCCTTCTGAGACAATACTTGGCTCCACAGATATTCCCCGCACCGCCGATGTCTGGCTGGACATGATAAACGGAGCTGAAAAATCGCTGGACATAGAGGTTTTTTACATAGCAGCGTCTTCGGGCTCGCGTATGGAAGAAGTATTGAACGCCGTAAAATCCGCATGTCTGCGCGGAGTGAAAACGCGGGTGCTGGTGGACTCCGTGTTTTATAAAAAGGAGCATAGCGGCACGGATGAACTTAAAGCCGTCCATGGACTGGAACTGCGCGTTATCCCGGTCTCCGCCTTAACCGGCGGGATTATGCATGCCAAATTTTTCATTGCCGACGGCAGGGAAGTTTTTGCCGGCAGCCAAAACTTTGACTGGAGAGCGCTGGAACACATACATGAAATAGGCGCCCGCATAAATGATTCAGGGCTGGCAAACGCCTTTCTTGAAATTTTCAACAGAGACTGGGAAATCGCGGTTTCGTCCGAAACAGGAAAGATGCGGATGCGGGCGGACAAAAATTCCGTTACGGATAAAAATCCGCTCCTGCTGGATACCGCAGATTACGGAAAGCTGGAAATATACCCGGCCTTCAGCCCGCCTTCCCTTACTCCCGCGGGTTTAAATCTTGAGGAACAGGAATTGATAAAACTAATAGACGGCGCGAACGATGAACTTCTTATTCAGGTCATGACTTTTATGCCCGAAGAAAAGAAAAAGGGCGCGGTTTGGAATACGATCAAACAGGCTTTGGCCATGGCGGGACGCCGCGGAGTAAAAACAAAACTTCTGCTTTCAGACTGGGCTCTCAAGAAAAATGCCCTGAAAGCTCTTAAAAAATTATCCTCCTTAAACGGCATGGAGTTGAGGATAATTACTATACCTCGGCACAGTTCGGGCTTTATCCCCTACTCCCGGGTGGATCATTCAAAGTATATGGCGGTTGACGGCAAAATTGCGTGGATAAGCACCTCCAACTGGGAAAGGGGATATTTTCAGGAAAGCAGGGACGCCGCGCTGATCATAAAAGGCGGGAATGCGGCGGAAAAGCTCTCTGAGATTTTTTACCGGAGCTGGAACAGCCCTTACAGCGAAGAATTCGACCCCCAGAAACACACCAAGCCGGCTTGGAAACAGAGACCGCAATAATTATCGCGTATTCAAATCGGACAAAACACTGCTTAAATCAACTTTCACAAATTGCTTCGGGGAGATTTTGAAAGCTCCTGTCTTATGGCGGACAATTCCGCTTCAATCTTCTGAAAAAACGCCTTTTGTTCCTCCCAGATAACGTTTCTTTTTCCGGCTTCCATGCTGTACGCCTGTCCATATCTTACCACTCTGTCCAGAAAATAGCCGAAAAGCCATACTCCGGCAAAACCCGCAGGGACGGACACAAGAACCAGCACCCATGTTCTTGAGATATCCGTGTAGTAGCGCAGTTTATCGCTTGCGGCAATTACGAGCAGGGCGAAGTTCATAAGAGCAAGGAACTGATGCCCCATATCGAAGCGGTATTTTTGGCTCAGAAAAAACCACTTCCAGAACGATAGTTTCTTTTTTATGCCCGATTCTTCAATTTCTGTCATAGATGTCCCCCTTAATTAGTTTTACCTCTTTACACAAAAAGTATTTTAACACATTCACAATTACTTTGGCGGTTTATATTCATTTATCGCGTATCCCGATTAAGTTATAATATAGTCATAAATGCAATAGGTAAAATTATACGGGCTTTTAGGGCGGGAGGATTACTATGACCAGATTGCTTTCAAAAACCGACGTGGCGAATGTTCTTGACATGAAGGACACCATAGATATTTTAGAAAAAGCCTTCCGGGATATCGCGGAAGGCAGGGCTAATATGCCTCAGCGCACGGTTATACCCTCTCCGGAACATAGCGGCGCAGCTTTGTTTATGCCGGCATACCTCAAGGGTATGTCCGCCCTTGGCGCAAAAATCGTAACCGTATATAAAAACAATCCCTCAAAACACAATCTGCCTACGGTCATGGGAACCATAATTCTGCTTGATGAAAATACCGGCGCGCCGCTGTCTCTTATGGATGCGGGGTATCTGACTGCCATGCGCACCGGAGGCATAGCCGGCCTTGCCTCCAAACTGCTTGCGCGTAAAGATGCGCGCGTGCATGCGATGTTTGGAACCGGCGGAATGGCGCGGGCAAACGCATGGGCGGTTGACTCTGTCAGAAATATCCAAAAACTCATTTTATATTCAAAAGATACGGCGGAACAGCGGGAGGCGTTCCGCGCATCCCTGATGGATATTATAAACTGCGAAATAGTCATTGCCGACGATCCGGCCAAAGCGGCTGCGCAAGCGGATATAGTAACGCTGATTACAAGCTCCAAAGATCCCATAGTCAGCGGCGATTGGTTTAAACCCGGCACTCACATCAATGCCATAGGTTCGCACGCGCCGGCAATGCGCGAACTGGACACCGCAACGGTTATAAAATCAAAAGTAATCTGCGACTCTCTTGAGGCATGCAAAGCCGAGGCAGGGGACTTTATAATTCCCGCGGAAAAAGGCGAATGGACATGGGACAAAGTCCATGGCTGTATCGGAGATGTTATCACCGGCAAAATTCAAGGGCGTGTTGATGATAATGAAATTACGCTTTTTAAGAGCGTCGGGCTGGCGATTCAGGATATTTCAACCGCCATGCACGTATACAAAAAAGCTCTGAAAGTGAACGCAGGCACAGATTTCACCTTCTAAACCCAGGCCGGACAGTTCCATAATTTTTCGTATACCTTACTGCAATATTGCTCAAACCATGCTCATAAAAACCAATCATGAACACATTGAGTTTTTTCTGCGCCGGTTCATCCGGCTGATATCCGTAATATGCGCGGTTGTTTATATTATGCATGGGGTTAAGGCATCCGGCGCGCAGACAAAGCGGGATTATGATTTTTCAATCAGCCATGACGAACTCACCCGCACTTACAAAGTTCATACCCCGCCTTCTTATGACGGTAAAACTCCGGCGCCGGCGGTATTGAATTTTCACGGAGGAGGAGGAAACGCCGATTCGGCGCGCCTAAGCAGCGGCATGAATGATTTCGCGGACAAGAAAGGATTTATCGTTGTTTATCCGGAAGCGGTGATGCAGGGATATTACAAAAAAAGATTGCGCAAACAGTATTGGAACGCTGGAAACAGAGCTGATACCTCAAAAAATTCGTCCGCGGACGACGTGGGTTTCGTTTCCGCAATGCTTGATAAGCTGGAAAAGGATTTTAAAATTGATTCAAAGCGGATATATGCCGCTGGTTTGTCGTGCGGAGGACTGATGAGCTACCGCCTTGCATGCCAGCTTTCAGACCGGATAGCGGCTATAGCCCCCATAGAAGCCGACCAGCTTGACATAGAATGCGCTCCTCCGCGCGCAATGTCTATAATCCATTTTCACGGCTTAAAAGACAAATTACTGCCATATGCCGGCGGACGCGGCAAGGCCGCAGATACTATGGAAGACTGGAAACCAGTGCCTAAACTTATCGCGGAATGGGTTAAACGAAACACCTGCGCGCCTGAACCTAAAACCACCTTTAAGCACGGCTCCGCAGTCTGCAATACTTATTCAAACTGCAAGGACGGAAGCGAAATAACGCTCTGCGCAATAGAAGATCACGGGCACACGTGGCCGGACGGAACTTATAACGACGCTCCGTCCTGCGTAGACAATCCCGAAGGATGGGGATGCAGAATATGGAAGAGACTGCTCGGCCCCATAAACCGCAATATATCAGCCAACGAAGAGATGTGGAAATTTTTCCTGCGGCATCCCAAAAATTAAAACCGCGCAAGATATACCCACGCAAAGAATATGGCGTCCGCCGAATGTAAAACAAAATACGGAAAGAAAGCTGTAAAATTGGTAAAATAGACACAGCTACAAAAGCAGAAACGGTTGGGTGGCAGAGCGGTCAAATGCACCGGTCTGTAAAACCGGCGGGCTACGCCCTACGAAGGTTCAAATCCTTCCCCAACCATTTTTTATAGCAGCAACAAAAAACCGCCCGGCGCGGTTTTTTTGTTTTTATGAGTATTTATTTTATAGTTAATTCTGATTTTTATTTTTTGTGAGGATATTTTCCACGCCTAAATTCATTTCAGCGCGCAGTTTGGCTTTTATTATCTCGCGCACAATTTCATGAGCCCAGCGGTTCCTGAATATCTTTTCCGGATCATCGCATTTTATTTTCACGGAAATTGCAATGGGCATATTTTTTATCCTTGCTTAACCGTAAAAATCCGCCAATCCTCCGGTTGGCGCCTGAATTGTTCCGGTTAAAGCGCGTATGCCCATTGATAACATAAATCTGCAACCAAAAAGTGTCAAGGATGTTAAGAATTTATAAAGACTACGGGGTTTTGAACTGGACCGCCGGGCGGCTATGAGGAGGGTAGACGGGAGATGGAAGACGGAAGACGGGAAAAAACAAAAAAATAACCACAATCAACTTCCTACTTTCTATTTTCTCGCTTGCGCGGGACTGCGGGACAGCTGGGTAGCTTGGAAACTGGGGGTATGGGCGACAGGAACACTGTAAAACTGGTGACATGGTGACTTGGAAGCTGATGACTTTTTTCTGTCTGGCGGTCCAGCTGCCCAGCCGTCCAGTTGGTGTTTTCTTTTCTGTCTGGTGACTGGCGCCTGGTGACTTGGCGACTTCCCCCTACTTCCCCGGAGGTCTGCTGCCGGGTTTGGTTATTGGAATTCCGCCTGCGCACATGGGGCAGGACTGAGCCTGATATGCCACAAGCTTGATGGAGGCAAGGCTTTTTATTTCAAAACCAAGATCAGAAGAACCGCGGTTTATTATTGAAAGACCGGCCAGAACTTCGCCGCCGCAGGAACGGATTATCCCGGCCGTTTCAAGAGTGGATTTTCCCGTAGTCATCACATCTTCGACTATAATCACTTTCATTCCCGGGCCGAGAACAAATCCCCTGCGCAGGGACATATGTCCGTCAAGCCGCTCGCAGAACATAAATTTGACGCCCAAAGCCTTGGCTGTTTCATGGCCTATTATCATGCCGCCCAACGCGGGAGAAAGAACCGCGTCAGGTCTCGGCCCCGTCCATAAACCGGCAAGCTCTTTGCCTATTTCCTGCGCTTTAACCGGACAATGCAGGGCAAGCGCGCACTGAACATAATCCGCGCTGTGCAGCCCCGAAGAAAGCTCAAAATGGCCTTTTAAGAACGCTCCGCTGGAACGCAGATATTCAATAATGGATTCGGAATCAGCCATTGGACTGTATCTCCTTGAGAATCCTTTCCGCCGCGGACGCGGGGTCGGGCGTATCTATTATCGGACGCCCCACTACCGCAAAATCCACTTTAAGACTTGCCGCTTCGCCCGGAGTCATAGTGCGTTTCTGGTCATGAGTCTGCATTTTCGCCGGTCTTATGCCGGGCGTGATAAGATGAACTCTTTCTCCGAATTTGCTCCTGAGCATTTTTGCCTCATGGCCGGAGCAGACTATGCCTTCAATGTTATGCGACACGCCGAGTTTTGCCAAATGAAGAACGGTCTCCTGCATGGAATGCTTATAGTAACCTACCGCTTCAAAATCTTTCCAGTCAAAACTGGTAAGCACCGTTATTCCCCATATTTTTGGGCGCGGATGAACAGCCATGGCCGCTTCGATCATTTTGCCTTTTCCGGCTCCGCACAAATGTATTGAAATGGCGTATGCTCCGTGTCTTCCGGCGGCGCGCACCGCTTCCTGAACCGACTGGGGAATATCGTGAAGCTTCAAATCCAGAAAGACCTCCCCCCCGTATTTGCGCACCAGCCCTATCGCTTTGGGCCCCTCTGAGGTGAAAAGATTTATTCCCACTTTATAATATTTGACGATGTTCTTCAGGTCTTTAAGCAGAAGCTCCGCCGAACGCAGACTGCCCACATCCAAAGCTACCATAAGTTCTGTTTTTTTCTTTTTTAAAGGTTTCACAGTCATATTCAGACTCCTTTCTTCCCCGTTTTCCCACTATATGCTATCTGCTGTCTACTATATACTGTCTCCTGATATACTATCTACTATCCGCTGCCCTTAGCAAGCGTTGTGAGAATATTTTTTATCAAAAAGGGCCCTTCATAAATCAGTCCGGTATAAACCTGCACAAGATCCGCTCCCATGGAAAGCTTGCGCTTGGCGCAAACGCCGCTAAAAATGCCGCCGCACCCTATTATCGGTATTTTTCCTCCGGCGATTTTTGCGGTTTTTGCCAGAATGCCGTCTGAAAGTTCGCGCAGCGGCCTGCCGCTTAATCCGCCTTCCTGCCTGCGCCAATGCTCCTCAAGCCCTTCTCTGGAAAGAGTGGTATTGGCGGCGATAATTCCAGCGCCGTACCGCACCGCGGTATGAACCGCCGTTTCAAGGCAGTCTTCGGCCAAATCAGGCGCGATTTTCACAAAAACAGGCTTTCCGCCCGCAGCCGCAAGCACTTCATCCAAAAGTTTTTTCAGTCTTTCCGGCTCATGCAGAGAGCGCAGACCGGCGGTATTGGGAGAACTTATATTAACTGCGATATAATCGGCGTAATCTTTCAGGATTTTTACCGCGGCCGCATAATTTTGCGGCGCATCATCCAGACCGCAGTCGGCGTTTTTCCCTATATTTATGCCCAACGGTATTCCCGGCAGGCCGCGCTTTTCAAGATTTTTAGCGGCTTGTTCCGCTCCGATATTATTAAAACCCATCCTGTTTAAAATAGCTTCATGTTTAACAAGACGGAACAGCCTGGGCCTTAAATTTCCGGGCTGAGGCCTGAGAGTTATAGTCCCCAGCTCCACGAATCCGAAACCAAGACAGGCAAGAGCGAAAGGCACCCTGCAGTCTTTGTCATAGCCGGCCGCAAGGCCTACCGGATTTTTAAACTTTATACCTGCGACCGTCAACGGAATATCAGGCCCCGAAAACACCGCGGAACACAGTCCGCCCAAAACCGGCGATTTCTGAACGATGGAAAGCAGGCTTATTACCGCAGAGTGAGCCGTCTCCGGGTCCAGCTTAAATAAAACAGGTTTTATTATCTTATAAAATGACGCCATCTTTCATCACAAATTTTCCGGCGACTATGCAGCAGCAGGACCTGCCGGTAAGCTTCATGCCGGTAAACGGGGAATTTTTTGATTTAGATAAAAATTTGCCGGCGGTGAACCGTTCCAGCGGATTTATTATTGTAATATCCGCGTCCATCCCGGGCTTAAGACCGCCCTTTGATTTAAGGCGCAGTATCTTCGCGGGATTTACGCTTAACAGACGCGCCATGCCGGAAGCGGAAATTATTTTTCCATGCACAAGTTTAGTCATAACAAGAGGCAGAAGCGTCTCCAAACCTATTATGCCGAAAGGCGCTTTCAGCATTCCCTTTGCCTTGAGCCGGGCATGATGCGGAGCATGATCCGACGCCACGGCGTCTATTGTGCCGTCGGCAAGCCCGCGCAGTATAGCTATGACATCCCTTTTTGTGCGCAGGGGAGGATTCATCTTAAAATCCGCGTCCCGCCCTGAAATATCCTCCTCCGTAAGGCAAAAATAATGGGGGCAGGTCTCGGCCGTAATATTTATGCCGGCTTTTTTTGCGGTTCTGATATATTCCACGGTTTCCGCGCAGCTTACATGAGCGATATGAAGCCTTGAACCCGGCACGGCTGCCGCAAGCGCGATATTTTTTGCCGAAGATAAAATTTCGGACTGCCGCGCAATGCCGGGCAGTTTTTTTAGTTTTGAAATTTTACCTTTGTTTATCACGCCTCCCGCGGAAAGGCTTAAGTCTTCGCAATGCTCGATAAGAGGTATTCCAAGCGCGGCGGATGCCTCAAGGGCTTTTAAAAATATCCGCTGGTCGGACACCGGAGAGCCGTCGTCCGTGAATGCGCAGGCTCCGGCTTTCGCCATAGCCTCCATATCCGCAATTATTACTCCGCTTCTTCCCTTTGTCACACAGCCGGAAAACAGCGCGTTCACAACCGACTCCGACCGGGCGATGTTTTTCATGCGGAGTATCATTGCGGGCGAATCGGCGGGAGGATCGGTGTTAGGCATTGCGCACAACGTGCATACTCCGCCTGCCGCGGCGGCTCTTGAACCTGTTTTAACGGTTTCGCTGTTTTCCGCTCCGGGCTGGCGCAGATGGACATGCATGTCGATAACGCCGGGCATTACCCATTTGCCGGCGGCGTCGCAAACATGACAGCCGGCGGATGGAGTCTTAAGATTTTTTGCGCAGGCAAGTATCCTGCCGTCCTTTACAAGAACATCGGATACAGCCTCAATTTCCCGGGACGGATCTATGACAAGCCCGTTTTTTATAAGCAGGTATTTCATGCCCATTCTTCTATGCCAAAAAATATATTTCTTTAACCTGAAAAATGCAATTACGCCCTCACCTTTTATCCTCTCCCCGAGGGAGAGGGCGGGGAGAGGGGGATGCATAAAAAAATTCAGCTTTTTGATACGATAAACATGTTTCAACTGCAACTTTCAGGTTAATATAAATCAATAGTCAAGAATTTTATTTTCCACCCTGAATATCACCGAGATAAGCGCCGCCCTGCTCCACATCCCGTTTCTTTCCTGCCTCCAGTACATGGCGCGGTCGTCTTTATCGACTTCCGTTTCTATTTCATGCCGCCTGGGCAGGGGATGCATTATTATGCAGTTCTTCTTGATTATCTTAAGATGCTCCGCCTTGAAATAAAACTTTGAATAATCCACTTTTTTGGAGTCTCCGGACACCGCATCGTGTTCATCCTGAATGCGGGTCATATATACGGCGTCCGCCTCCGGCAGGACAGCCTCAAAATCCTGCGTCTCGCGGTATGAAATATTATGCCTGTCCAGGAATTCTATGATATCCCTTTCTATGCTGAATTCTTCGGGCGCGGCATACAGTAATTTTACGTCTTTATAATTCTTCATCAGGTAAGACAGAGACCGCACCGTCCTGCCGCGTTTTAAATCCCCAGCCATGACTATTGTTTTTCCGTCTATGCCGTCTTTGAACGACTTGTCCAGCGTATACATGTCCAACAGGGCCTGCGTAGGGTGCTGGTCCTTGCCCGAGCCTCCGTTTATGATAGGCACGGGCCGCTTTGCCGTATTCATGTACCATGCGGTCTTTTCAACAAACCCCGCCGCCGGATGCCGCATTATTATGAGGTCCACATAGCTGGAAAAGGTGCGCACGGTGTCCTCGGGAGACTCCCCCTTTATCTCCGAAGAAGTGCTTGTGTCTCTTATTTCGGAAGTCTTAAGCCCGAGTATGTGGCAGGCGTTCAAAAAAGACAGGAACGTCCTGGTGGACGGCTGGACAAAATACAGCATGGCGCGCTTATGCGAAAGCAGGGAAGAGGCATAATCGCTTCCTTTCTTGGTTTTTGTCATTAGACGCAGTTTATTGGCTATCTTAAAAATCCTCTCCAGCAGAGGCCTGTCGAACTGCTGGGAAAAAAGACAGTCGTAAATGCATCCTTCTTTTGCAAAAAACTGAAGTTTTTTTGAAATCTCCAGTTTATAGAACTCATCCCAGTTTTTAGGTATGCCTGTCATCTGCAAAGTTCTTTCCATTTTTCTCCTCCTCTTTAATATTTCCGCGTTGTCAAACATTGACCACGGAGACACTGGAACTGAAATACACGGAGACACCGAAAACAATTAATCCCAAACTTCCCGTTCCGTGTCTCTTAACCTCCGTGTTTCCGTGTTTTTCATTTTATTTCCGGCATTACCGATATTTCCTCTCGCTAATGAAGCGAATATTCCCAAAAAGCAGACAGCTGAGAAAAGAACAAGAGCGGCCTTAAAGCCTTTCATAAACAGCGTTATATTTTCCGCGCCTATCCTCAAATCACCCATATAAACCGAAAAGACCATGGTGGCCGCCGCAATGCTGAACGTCTGCCCCAGCACGCGCATGGACGACAGCGCCGCGGAAGCGATTGAATAATTCCGTTTTTCCACCGATGCCATAACGGCATTTGTGTTGGGGGAAGCGAACAGCCCGAATCCGGCTCCAAGAATTATCAAAAGCATTATAATCCCAATTATACCGGTCTGCCCGTCTATAAATGCAAGTCCCGCCAGCCCCGCGACCGTAACGGCCATGCCCCACGACGCTATTACGCGCGGCTGTATTCTATCCGAAAGCCTTCCGGCAAAAGGCGAAACCGCGGCCATCATAAGCGGCTGCGCCATAAGAATAATCCCGGCTTCCTGCACCGGCATGCCTTTTACATACTGCAGATACAGGCTCATCAGGAAGGTTACCGCAAAAGTGGCGCTGTAGTTTATAAGCGCGGCAAGATTTGAAAAGGCAAAGACCGCATTGCCGGCAAAAAGCCTCATATCCATCACCGGATTCTGAGCTTTGAGCTCGGATATACAGAACACCGCTATACCCGCTATGCCCAAAACAGCATACGCCGCTCCGGCGAAAGAAGACAGAAAGGAAAAGCCGTGAATAAAACTGCATATTGAAACCGCGTAAATAACCGAGCCCGCAAAATCGAACTTTGTTTCAGCCTGCCGGGGAACCGTTTTTTCAAGCTTCAACCCGGCAAGAAGCGCTCCGGCAAATCCCAGAATGCCGGTAGCGATAAATACGCTTCTCCAGCCTAAATGAGCGCAAAACAACCCTCCGGCCAAAGGCCCGGCTGAAAGACCGATATACACGGCGGCCGTGTTTATTCCTATATATTTCCCCAGTTCATTACGGGGAAAGGTATGCGCAAGTATGGCCATTCCGGTGCTGAACATCATGGCTCCTCCCAGCCCCTGCGCCGCGCGCATGGTTATGAGCCAGCTTACGGAAGGAGCCGCCGCGGATAAAAGAGCGCCAGCGGCGAAAACTCCCATACCCAGAGTGAATACCCCTTTTGTGCCGCGCATATCCGCCAGCTTTCCGAAAGGAAGCATTAGAGCCGCCGCCGCGACAAGAAATGCCATGCCGAAACGGCCCAGAAGCACCGCGCTCATGCCGAATTCTTCGGCTATAAGCGGCATAGCCACATTAACGGATGATATTGCGAAAGGTGAAATAAACGAACTGAATATTACCGCGATAAGCACTGCCTGTCTGCTGCGGATTAATTCCTGCATTAATCATATATTAGAAAATATTGTCCGAATAATCCAAAATCACGACTATTGCGCCTATCCGGCGTTTTTACAGAGCCGATTGTTTTTTGGTATCATGAAGTACTTAGTTCTTTTTAACCTACATGGGCAAACGAAGACTGGCTCGCGAATACTGCCTTCAGATTCTTTATCTTGCGGATACCGCCGGCTTTTCGCTGGACGACGCGATACTCGCTTTGAATTCCTACGGCAATCCGCTGGAACCCGCCACGCTTAAATTCGCCAGGTCTCTTGCCGGCGGAGTCATTTCCAACTGCAAAAAATACGATAAAATAATTCAGGATTACGCCCACAACTGGCAGATACAGCGCATGGCCTCGGTTGACAGATGCGTGCTCCGGCTGGCAAGCCACGAAATATTAATAATGCCGGAAACGCCTTTGAATGTGATAATAGACGAAGCTATTGAATTAGCCAAAAAATTTTCAACGCAGGACTCGGGAAGATTCATAAACGGCGTCCTGGACAGGCTTAAGGCGGAAAGAGATAAACCTGAAGCATGAAAAAACCTGAAGAAGAAATCCTGAAACTCCGGGAAGAGATACAAAAACACGAATATCTCTACTATGTGCTTGATCAGCCGGAGATAGCCGACGGCGAATTTGACAGGCTGATGCGCCGCCTTTGGGAACTGGAAGAAAAACATCCCCGCCTTAAAACCCCCGACTCTCCCACTATGCGCGTGGGCGGAATGGTCTCCAGAAATTTTACTCCGGTGGCGCATAATCCCCCCATGCTGTCCCTCAGCAACTGCTACTCGCGGGAGGAACTTCTCCAGTGGGAAGACAGGGTAAAAAAGGGACTGGGCGGAAGAGACTGCGAATTCGCCGTCGAAGCCAAGATAGACGGCCTTTCCTGCTCGCTTCTTTATAAAAACGGCATGCTTGAAACAGCGGCCACCCGCGGAGACGGCTCGACGGGAGAAGACATCACCGCCAACGCCATGACCATACGCTCGGCGCCTCTCAAGATAACTCATGCGGACGCTCCGCCCTTGCTGGAAGTGCGGGGCGAGGTATATATAGACAACAGCGATTTTGAGAAACTCAACGCGGAGCAGGAAGAAAAAGAACATCCCCCTTTTGCAAACCCCAGAAACGCAGCCGCAGGCTCGCTCAGACAGAAAGACCCCGCAGTAACGGCGCAAAGGCGGCTGAAATTTTTTGCGCACTCGTACGGAATAATTGAAGGCCCCCCCCCTCCGTCGACCCAATGGGAGTACCTTGAGCTGTGCACGCAGTTCGGATTTCCGGTATGTCCCGTCAGAAAGCTATGCAAAAACATTGACGAGGCTATGGATTTTTACGACCAGACCGGCCGGAACCGCTTCAGCTTGCCGTATGAGATAGACGGCCTCGTTATCAAGGTAAACAGCCTTGATTTTCAGAAAATTCTGGGCTTTACGGCAAAAAGCCCGCGCTGGGCCGTTGCGTTCAAATATCCGGCACAGCGGGTATCGACAAGAGTAAAAAACATTGTCTATTCGGTGGGAAGAACCGGAGTTATAACTCCGGTGGCGGAACTCGAGCCGGTGGAATGCGCCGGCGTAACCATATCCAATTCCACGCTCCATAATTTTGACGAAATAAAAAGATTGGGCGTAAAAATAGGCGATAAAGTCATAATAGAACGCGCCGGAGAAGTGATACCTAAAGTTCTGAAAGTAGAAACCGCAGAAAGAACCGGAGCGGAACGGGACGCGCTTCCTCCCGAGACCTGCCCTTCCTGCTCTTCGGCCGTATTCAAATACGAAGACGAAGTGGCTTTCAGGTGCATAAATCCGTCCTGCCCCGCGCAGATAAAAGGCTCTATCCTTCATTTCGGATCGCGCAATGCAATGGATATAAACGGACTGGGAGACTGCGCGGTAGACCAGCTTATAGAAAAAGAGCTGGCGCGCAGTTTTGCCGACATATACAGCCTGAAAAAAGAAGACCTGCTTAAGCTGGAGTTATTTGCCGGCAAAAAAGCCGACAACCTGCTGGCAGAAATAGAAAAAAGCAAAACCAAACCCCTTTCAAAACTGATATATGCGCTGGGCATACGGCATACCGGCGAAAAAACCGCGCTTATTCTGGCGCGCGGTTTCAGGGAAATGAGCAGACTGCAGGAGGCGTCCATGGAGCAATTGAACGCCCTGCAGGAAATAGGGCCGGTGCTGGCAAAAAGCATATATGATTTCTTCAGGCAGGAACAGGCCCGAGGGATTATCGAAAAACTGAAAGGATCGGGACTGCGGCTTTCCGAGCCTGATTTGTCTTCCGCCGAGGGAAACCGAAAGCTTGAGGGAAAAACCTTTGTCTTCACGGGAACGCTTCAAACCATGACAAGACCGGAGGCCGAAGAGAAAATAAGGATTCTGGGAGCGAGGGATTCTTTAAGCATATCCGCTAAAACTTCATATCTGGTTGCGGGGCGGGACCCCGGAAGCAAAATTGGAAAAGCGGAAAAACTGGGAGTCAGAGTGCTCAGCGAAGAGGAATTTCTCAAACTTATAGAATGAAACAAAAAACGGCCTTTATAAGCGTCTGCGACAAAACAGGAGTCGCGGATTTGGCCGACGGCCTCATAAAAGCGGGCTTTGAAATCTATTCCGCCGGCTCTACGGCAAAAACTCTCAAGCAGGCGGAGCTGATAATACAGGAACTGGAAGATGCCCCCCCGTCCTGCGAATCGGTGATAAAAGCTTTAACCTTAAATCCGGAAAATCCAGCCTCCTGCTCCCTGCTTGAGAAGCTTGGAATTCCAAGACCCGAACTTGTAGCGGCAAATCTCTACCCGCTTTCACATATACTGCAGCAAAAAAATTTCGCCGAGGAAGAGCTTCCCCAATATCTTGACGTCTGGACCTCGGCGGTTCTGCGCGCCGCCGCCCGCTCATTCACCGACACGGTGGCGCTGTGCGATCCGCTGGATTACGGCCCGACCGTCGAAGCGTTTCTTGAATTCGGAGAAATATCCCCTGAGCGCAGAAAACGGCTTGCCGCAAAGGCGTATTTTTACTGCGCCTATTATGACTCCACAATAGCGCAGTACCTTTCGGATAAACCGCACCTGGACCTTCTGCCCGATGAAATGGTGATGGGCCTTAAAAAAAAGACGGATCTTCCTTACGGAGAAAACCAGCATCAGAAAGCCGCCGTTTACAGCTTAAGCGGAGCGCGCCAATGGGGCGTGACCGCGGCGAAACTGCTTTGCGAAAAAACCCTGAATTTCAACCATTACCTCGACATAGACTGCGCATGGGAGCTGTCGTCTGAATTTGAGGAGCCGGCATGCGCAATAGTAAAGCACTGCCATCCGTGCGGAACCGCCTGCTCCGACCATCTGGCGGACGCCTTCCGCACCGCCTTCAAAAGCGATTCGCAGGGCGCATTCGGAGGAACAGCCGCCTTCAACAGGCCGGTTGACGCGGACACGGCGCGCGCGGTGACCGAGGAATTCGTGGAATGCGTCGCAGCCCCCGAATACAGCGAAGAAGCGGCGTCTTTGCTTAAGCTGAAAAAGGATCTGAGAATTTTAACGCTTCCATCCACTCTTCTGGCCGCGCATGAAATACAAATATACGCCGTGTCGGGCGGTCTGCTGGTGGAAGACAAAGATATACGCAGTATGCCGGCGGAATGGAAAACAGCGACAAAGAGGCCCCCCTCCGAAATAGAACTGCATTCCCTTAAATTTGCGTGGAAAACGGCAAAACACGCCAAATCATGCGCAATGGTCCTGGCTCAGGCAAAGCATACCATAGGGATAGGCTCAGGCCAGCCCTCGCGCCTGGACAGCCTGAAAATAGCCATAAGTAAATCAAATGAAAAACACCCCATAATCCAGCCCCGCGACAACGTTGTGCTGGCCTCGGACAGCCCCCTTCCCTTAAAATGCATACAGGAAGCGTCAAAAACACAGGTGACGGCGATAATCCAGCCCGGCGGCTCTTCCGAAGACAACGAATGCATAAAACTCTGCGACATCAAAGGCATAGCCATGATACTGACAGGCATACGCCACCTGAAACACTAAAAAATATAAAAGTATTTTATTTTTCGGAAGAAATGCGCATAGGAAGAGTTTCAAGACAGCGCGACACGAACATATCGACCTCGTATCCGAGAGGCGCTTTTCTAATGCGCTCCCACAAACCCCGGGCAAGCTGGAAGATAAAATTAACACCCGCGTTTTTAGTGGAAATGCTTTCGCGGATTATACTCTGCTCGGCCTGCCATATCTCCGCCCGCCCGCTCACATCCCAAAGACGCATACCGCCGGCCACTTTGCGCTTATTATAAACGCCGAGCGGAACTTCGCTGAACTCCGTTATATTGCCGAATACCATGCGGCCGGCGCCAAGCCAGCCGGCCATATCAGCCGGTTTGGCGGCCTTAAGCTGTCCCCCCTGGCTGAAGCCGTGACCGCGCAAAACAGCGTCCGTTTCTTCAAGCGGAACTACGCCGTACCCGCCTCTTTTTAACGATTCATATACCAGACGCCTTATCAATACCGGGCCGTCTATGCTTGAGGTCTCGTCCGAAAACGGCAATACGGCGATTTTTTCCCCGAACCAGTTTACAGCCGTGCCGGAACCGGTTTTAATTTCCGCCTGCGCTTTTGAAATATCAGAAACAATGCCGTTCCAGTCAACGGGCGGGACATCTTTCGCTAAAACCGCCTCCTGCTTTGATCTTTCGAAAAATGCGGAAGCGCGTAAATAATCCTTTCGGTATTCGGCATACACTCCCATATTAAAATTGTCTCTCCAGTCCCCAGAGCCGGAAGATATTCTGGCCGACCATATTTTTTCCGCTTCTTCCCACTTTTTGCGCCGGGCGAATTTCCATGCCTGCTTTGAATCCTTATGATCATTTCTTTTAAAAACCGGCCTGAGCCTTATCGCGCGCGGAGAGTAAAACCGCCCTGCTATTTTTTGGGAGGCGGCAGCAAACAGATTTTTTTCATTGCTTTCATACCAATCGTCAATTTCGCCGCCGGAGCCGGTCTGCTGTCCAAAAAAAGAAAAAACGTCATTATACCCATCGATAATCCTGCCGTCCGGAAACGAAGATAAAGACACAGACGCGCGCATTTCTGCGGCATAAAACACTAATTTGGAAGCCGCTTCCCGCAATCCGCCGTTTTTGTCTCTTATTACTATATTTCTTTCTTTTTCAGCGCGGTCCAGCGACGGAACATCTATTTTTATGCGCAGTATGCCTGAAGGATTAATTTCAGAAAGAAAAGGATCCGGCGCAGAACCGCCCCGCGCGACCCTGTAAGCCGCCACTCCGGCTCCGGCGTCTTCAAGCTCCCGCGCCAGCTGAGCGGCAAAACGCGACGGCTCAAACCTGAAACTTTCGCCGATCTTAACCCCGCCGGATAATACCGAGGCGGACCCGCCTTTCAAATTTAAATCTATGCTTCTGCCGGAACCGGGTGGAGCTTCCACAATAATATAGACGTTCCTCAAAACAGCCGCACGTTCATTGCCGGCGGAAAGATCATAGGGAATGCGGACATAATAATTCCCCGCGCATCCGCAAAAAAGCGCCGCCGATATAATTACCGCTATTTTTTTAGTAATTAACATTTTTAAAAAAGGTAAATGGGAGAATATAGAAGGTAGATGGAAAGGAAAAGACAAAAAACAAATCCTTTTTTTATTTAGTTTAAAACTTGCTTCTTTTAAGGATTGCTTTGGCAGCCCAGCCGTCTAGCTGCCTCGCTGTCCAGCTGTCTTTATATGCTCCCCATTTCTTTTCCGACTTTGCGGAATTTTTCAAGAGCGGTTTCAAGGTCTTTGTGCGTATGACCGGCTGTGACAATGGTCCTGAGCCTTTCTTTGCCCCTCGGCACCGTGGGAAATCCTATGGAAAGGGCAAATACCCCTTCTTCAAAAAGCCGTTTGCTGAAGGCCGCCGCTTTGGCAGTGTCTCCCACCATGACGGGCGTAATAGGCGTTTCACTGGCGCCCGTGTCAAATCCCGCCTTTTTAAGACCTTCTTTAAACATTTTGGCGTTATCCCAAAGTCTCGGCACAAGACCGGGTTCGCTTTCCAAAACATCCAGGCCAGCTATGCAGGACGCGACAACCGAAGGAGGATGGGAACTGGAGAAAAGGAAAGGCCGGGCTGTGGAAATCATATAATCCCGTAATTTTTGGGTGGAAGCCGCATACCCGCCCACCGCCGCAAATGCCTTGGAAAGAGTTCCTATCTGGATATCCACTCTGCCCTTAAGTCCGAAGTGGTCCACGGTGCCTTTCCCGTTTTTACCCAACACTCCGCTCGCATGAGCGTCATCCACCATTACCACGGCGTCATATTTTTCGGCAAGTTCGACTATTTCCGGAAGCGGGCATATATCGCCGTCCATGCTGAAAACTCCGTCCGTAACTATAAGCCTGCGCCTGGCGGTTTTTGATTCCCCGGATTCAAGAATAGCGCGCAGGGCTTTCATATCCTTATGCGGATATATTTTTCTTGCTGATTTCGCAAGCCTGGCTCCGTCTATAATTGAGGCGTGGTTAAATTCATCGGAAATAAGCAGGTCATTTTCGGCGGTCATAAGGGCCTGGCAAACCGCCGTATTCGTGGAAAACCCGGACTGGAACAAAACGGCCGCCTCCGTATCCTTAAACGCGGCGAAGCGCTTTTCAAGTTCCTGATGCAGGGACATGGTGCCGATTATAGTGCGCACCGCCGCCGTTCCGACTCCGTAATCCTCTATGGCCTTTATAGCCGCGGCTTTGACTTTGGGATGGGTAGTTAAAGCCAGATAGTTATTTGAAGTAAGATTTATAACCTTTTTACCGTCTATCACCGACACTGGCTCCTGAGCGGATTCAAGAATTCTCAGGCTCAAAAGCCTGCCCTGCTCTTTGAGCTGTTTTATTTCATCGTCCAAAAACCTTAAAGCGTTTTTTCGCGTCTGCGTCTGCATGTTACGCCTCCAGATAAAGAAAGTAACCAGTCACCAGATGCCCGGCAACCCAGAAAGAGACCGCATTATTAAAAACCTTTATGAAACTTGCGCCACAAGTTTCCGGCCCTTAAGTCTCCGGCGACCCAAGTCACCATGTCACCAGACAACAGCACCGAACAAGCATAGAAACCGGCGATTTTTTTCTTCTCTTGACTGGTGACCGGCAACCGGAGACTTGGTGACTTCTAAATAGCTGTCTCGCCGGTTCCCGTGTTCTACGGCACCAATACGACTTTCCCGCATTTTTTTTCTTTAGAAGACATTACCTCAAAGGCCTTTTTATGATCCTTAAGCTTGAATGTGTGTGTGATAACAGGCCTGGGGTCGACCGCTTTCGATTTGAGCAGGCTTTCCATCTTGTACCAGCTTTTGAAAATTTCCCTGCCGACTATTCCGTAAACCCGCACTCCCTTGAATACAAGCTGGTTTGCATAATCAAATTCAATCTTTTTCCCCGGCAGTCCGAAAGCGGTAAATCTGCCCGCATTTCTTATCGCGGCAAACCCAAGATTAATGGCATCGGGGTGACCCGACATTTCAAGCACCACGTCTACGCCGTCATGGCTTTTTGCCGCCTTTTTTATTCTGCTTAAAACATCGGGTTCTGCGGAGTCTATTGCGGCATCCGCCCCCATCTTCAAAGCCAGTTTTCTCCTGTAGGCGGAACTTTCCACGGCTATCACGGTTTTTGCCCCGCACGCCCTTGCTATGCCTGCGGCAAAAAGCCCCTGAGGCCCGCAGCCCAGAACAAGAACCGTTTTGCTGACCACATCCTCGGTTAAAACCGCATAGACTGCGTTTCCGAAAGGCTCCATTATGGAACCTATGTCTTTTAAACCCCCGTCTGAATGCTTCCACGCGCATCTGGGGGGCACCGCGGCGTATTCGGCAAACCCGCCGGGAGAATCTATGCCCAAAATCCGCGTATTAGCGCACACATGCCGCTGGTCGTTGCGGCACTGATAGCAGAGCCCGCAAAAAATATGGGATTCAACCGAAACAAAATCGCCCTTGGCGAATCCGCGGGAGCGCGTTCCCGTTTCAATCACATGGCCGCATAATTCGTGTCCGAATACCATGGGAATTTTTATTCTCTTGGGCGCCCAGCCGGTCCAGTTGTAAATAGGCAGGTCGCTTCCGCATATGGAAGCGCTGTGGATTTTTATGAGGATTTCATCCTTATTTATCGACGGCATAGCCGTCTCGGCATAATCGGCTCCGGCGCACGGCTTGGTTTTGCATAAAGCTTTCATAGATTTAACTCCTTATTTACAACTATCCGGGCAGACAGAAGTTAGAATTCAGAAGTCAGAAGCCTCTGTTCATTCTGAATTCCTACTCCTGAATCCCGTCCACCTGCACAGTAACTGTTTTTTTATATATTAACATTTATACGCTGGGGCAAAAAAGCCGACGCGCCGGCTCGTCAACGGTTGACAAGCATTGCGGGTATGTAGGAAAATAGTTTTAGTAGTCCGACCATGAAACCAGAACTGACAGAATTGCATGAAAACCAGCAGCCGCTTCTTAACGCGGACTGGCTGAACTGCTTTAACTCGGACAAAAACCGGCTTGTGATTCTGCCGCTAAGCCCGGTCTCTATTTTCGTCTACTGGCAGTGGACCGCTTCAAAAACGGAGTTTTTCAGAGGCAATCCCGCTCAAAACGCCTGCGTCCTCAGATTGTTCAATGCCGAAACAAAAACACAAGCCGCGGAATTCAAGTGCCGGTGGGACGGTCTTAAATTATATCTTGAGCCTCCGCAGGAAACCCGCAGATATTACGCCTCGCTCTGCGTGATCGACGCCGGAGGAACCGCGCAAACGCTTCTGGAATCCAATGTCATAACCCTTCCTTACGGGGGGCAGGCGGGAGAACTGGAAGCGGTTTGGTCCGGGACAAAACAATGAGTCTTAACAAAGGTTCTATAGCGATAGTGCTTCACGCCCACCTTCCCTTTGTCCGCCATCCGGAATATCCTAGATTTCTTGAGGAAGACTGGTTTTTTGAGGCTGTAATAGAGACCTACATTCCCATCATATCCATGCTGGAGCGGCTGGTTAAAGACGGCATACGGCCGGCGCTTACGATATCCCTGTCCCCGACCCTCTGCGCCATGCTTGAAGACGATCTGCTGGAAAAACGCTGCAGGCAGTATCTTGAAAACCGCATGGAGCTCATCGAGGAAGAAATATCAAAAATCGGGGATCACGGTCCCGCGGCCGAAACCGCGAAAATGTACCGCGAACTGTTCAGCCAGGCTTATTCCATAATGAACAAATACAGCGGAGATCTGATAACCCCGTTTAAACAGCTCCAGCAGGCGGGCCAGATAGAAGTCATCACCTGCTCGGCAACGCATGCCCTGCTTCCGCTGATAATTCATCCCGAATCCCTGCGGGCGCAGATAACCGCCGCCGCTGACGATTACAATGACAGGTTCAACCGCAAAACAAAAGGTTTCTGGCTTCCGGAATGCGGTTATGACCACAGGATACCGCAGTTCCTTAAACTTGCCGGCGTTAAATACTTTTTTTCGGAAAGCCATACTATTAACTATTCCAGACCGCGGCCTAAAATGGGGATATACGCACCCTTAAAAACACCTTCCGGAGTAATGACTCTGGGAAGAGACGCGGAATCGGCCCGCGAGGTCTGGAGCTCCAAATTCGGCTATCCCGGAGATCCGGCATACAGGGAATTTTATAAAGACCTTGGATTCGACGCGGATTATGATTACATAAAACCGTATCTTCATCCTGACGGAGTGAGAAGATCCATAGGTATAAAATATCACCGCATTACGGGCACGGTGGATTTGGCAGGGAAAGAGCTTTACGACCCGTCCCTTGCCAGGGCCGCCGCGGAAAAACATGCGCTGGATTTCATAAAAAAACGGCTTAAACAGGCCGATGATATATATGCCGAAAAGGGCATACGCCCGATAATAACCGGCACCTACGACGCGGAACTTTTCGGACACTGGTGGTTTGAAGGACCGCTTTTTCTTGAAAATGTGCTTAGAAAAATACGGCAGGAACGGGCTCCGCTTCAGGTGGCGCTTCCTTCCGAATGCATTGAAACCTATCCCCAGCCGCAGGAAGCGGAGCCGGAAATATCGTCATGGGGAGACAGGGGATATTTTGAGCCGTGGGCAAACGGCTCCAACGACTGGATATACCCGCCGATAATCGCATCCTCGGAGAAAATGATAGAAGCGGCCAACCGTTTCCGCCATCAGAACTTAAGCTATCTGGAAACAAGAGCGCTTAATCAGGCCGCGCGGGAAACTCTTCTCGCGCAATCCTCGGACTGGGCATTTCTTATGAATGTCGGCACTCACCCGGAATACGCGGCGGGCAGGGTGCGACTGCACTGCAAAAACAGCGCACGGCTGATTTCAATGGTCACGGATAAATGTATGGATGAAAGAGAGCTTCAGCAGATGGAAGCAAAAAATAATATTTTCCCGCGGATGGATTTTAGGATCTTCGCCTCAGCCTCGGCGTTTTAAATTACAGAACGCTGATAAACAAACCAAACCGCAAAGCGCGCAAAGGGTTTACGCTAAGAACGCAAAGATTACACAAACCCTTAACTTTCCATCCATCCCCATGCCAATGACTCCGCTGGAGAATTCTTTTTCCATCATCTCCCTCAGATTCGCTCCGTATCCTTCGCGTTTGCTTTGCGTTCTTTGCGTTTAGTCTTCGAGTTTTTTTACAACTGCTTCAGAAACTGCACGGAAATACGTTCCCGCGCTTCAAGCGAAGAAATTTTTGTTTTTTTTATTCCGCGGATAATAACAAGCATGTCACGGCAGGCGGAATGCTTGTCCCCGTAAACAAACGGCATGAACATATGGTTTGAGACATGGACCCTCTTCATTTCATCGCCCTGATAATAAATTTTGTCATCCCCCCTGTTCTGCAGGCACCACACAGCGGGCATTCCCAGGGTTTTAGCCGGAGATAACAACACCTGCTCATAAACAATATTCTGCCGTCTCGCTTCCTTAAGAAGGGACGATGTGCCCTGCCTGCTCCAGTATGCATGCGCCATTCCGGGGATGGCCGGCACGATCCAATAATAAATGAGAAACCCAGCAACAAACGGCAGGGCCGCCACAGCCGATATTTTCAGCAGGGCGGTGAAGGCGTTTTTCTGAGGAGCAGGCATAGGGTTAGGCTGAAGACTGCAGGCTGCTAACCTGAACAATTAAGGTCACAGAATAGGAAGATATCTTTTCACTTCATAATCCGTGACTTTGGTGCGGTAGTCATCCCACTCTATTTTTTTATTTTCGATAAACTTTTCGAAAACATGGTCTCCGAGCGCCGTCCTTAAAAAATTAGATTTTTCGGCTTCTTCAATGGCCTCTATCAAAGAGCCGGGCAGGGTCTCTATCCTCTTAGCCCTGCGCTCTATATCATCCATCTCGTATATATCCGCCTCAACCGGCTTGGCCAGCGGGATTTTATTTTTTATTCCGTCAAGCCCGGCCGCGAGCATGACCGAAAAAGCAAGATAGGGATTGCAGGCGGGGTCCGGGAATCTGCACTCTATTCTTGTGGAATACTCTTTTCCCACACGGGCCTGCGGAACCCTTACCATAGCGGACCTGTTGCTTTTTGCCCATGCTATATAAACGGGCGCCTCAAACCCCGGCACAAGCCGTTTGTACGAATTCGTCCATTGATTGGTTATGGCGCATATTTCCCTGACATGCTTTAAAACGCCGGCGGCAAAATGTTTTGCCGTTGAAGAGAGAAAACATGCGTCCTTAGGATCAAAAAACGTATTTTTCTTCCCGGCGAACAAGGACTGGTGCACGTGCATTCCGCTTCCATTCACCCCTCCTATAGGCTTCGGCATGAAAGAAGCGTATACCTGATGGCTGGATGCCACCTGTTTTACAACCACCTTGTACGTTATAACGTTATCGGCCATGCTTAAAGCGTCGCCGTAGCGCAAGTCTATCTCATGCTGGCTGGAAGCGACCTCATGATGCGAATATTCAACATGTATGCCCAGCTGTTCCAGCATAAGTATGGTTTCCCGGCGCAGGTCGTGAGATTCATCCAGCGGAACCGTGTCGAAATAACCGCCATCGTCAAGTATTTCGGGAGACTTATCATTGCGGAAATAAAAATATTCAAGCTCGGGCCCCACCATAAAATCGGTAAAACCCATTTTTTTCGCCTGCTCAAGATTTTTCTTAAGAACGTATCTTGTATCGCCGGGATAACTTTTGCCGTCGGGAGTGATTATGTCGCAGAACATTCTTGCGGTGGGAATCCCGTCGAATTTCCACGGCATTATCCTGAATGTGGCCGGCTCCGGCACGGCAAGCAGATCGGACTCGTATATTCTGGCAAATCCCTCCACGGAAGAGCCGTCAAATCCCATGCCGTCCTTGAGCGCATGCTCCAGTTCGCGGTGGGTAATGGAAAACGATTTTAGCTGTCCCAAAATGTCGACAAACCAGAGCCGTATAAATTTTATTTCCTTGTCTTTTGCGATTTTGAGTATCTCTTTTATCCTGCTGTCCATTTAGTCCTCCACTTGTGGTTATTTAGAACGTCCGGTAGCTTTGAGTATTGCGGCATCTAATGCGGAGAAATCAATAGGTTTGGTTAAAACTATCGTGTTTTGCGACAAACCAAGCGCATAAATCACGTCCTTGGACGTGCCGGTTATAACGATAAAAGGAATTCCCTGCATGGGAGGATACATTTCCACCATAGCCTGGACGGATTCGCCCCGTATGCCGGGCATGTCTATATCCGAAATTATAAGATCGGGTTTTGATTTAATCACTTCGGCGATAAGCTCTTTGCCGTTGGAAACGCAAATGACTTCGTTTCCGCACTCCGTGCCCAGATAATCGGAAAGCATTTCCGTTATTATGGGATCGTCATCGGCTGTTATTATTTTCATATTTTTATTCTGGATTCCGCCGTCCATTGCTGAAGCGTTTGTTCGTCTTTGACCGTATAACTTTCCGGCAGCGGCGACACGGTAATCCTCAAATGTTTCGCCTTTTCCGACAATTCGTCAAACTGACGTTTTGACGGCCATGGATACCCCTCGAAAATCTGCGGATAGAAAGCCCCCACCGAAAAAAGATAAATTCCCCCGTCCTGAGACTGGCCCGCGGCGATATTGCGCTCGGCGCAGGCGTCAAAAGCTTTGTCGATAATTTCAGGGGAAACCCCGGGAGAAAAAACCGAAAGCACCGCTACTTTTCCGGCCCCGGCGCTGAACGACCATTTTATCGCGTCCATAAGCCGTTCACCGCACGAAGACTTTATCTTAGGCTCCAGAAACCCCGGGTCATCAGAATGAAGCCACATAAGATCCGGAAATTTGGGCGTCTTTTCATACACAAGCACCGGATATATCTTTTTAATCCGCCTGATAAGTCCATAAACGCTTTTAGCTATATCCGTATATATGCGGCAGGCGCGTTCGGGACCGAATATTTCCACGACTGCCGGCTCCAGCCTGTCAGGCTGAGGCGCGTTAAGGAAAAGGATCAAACATCTTTCTCTTATATTGGACATAAAACAAAGAAGGTAGATGGTAAACGGTAGACGGTAAACGAAAGAATGAAGAAAATAAATGGAAGAAAATTTATATCTGTTTTTGTTTTACCATCTACCGTCTACCGTCTACCCCAATATGACCCCGCCACACAAGTGGTGGGGTCATATTGAGTTGTTAGAATCTTACGGAAAGGGTATACCTGAAAGTATTTCCTAGATCTCCGAATGGAACCCATGCGAAATCAACATTAAACTTTGAATACTGCAGTCCGGCTCCGGACGAGATGCCTTTGAGCCCGTCTATATTCCTGTAATGATTTGTATAGCCGAACCGGAGCGCCCCGCTGAGCTTTTGCATTATTTTACGGCTGTATTCCGCGCCCGCGGCGAAAAACGTATTGGTATCCCTGTATTTAATAAAATCTATATCGGCCCTGAGCCCCGGCAAAAATGTATATCCCAGTCCCAAAACGCCGCAGACAGGAAGGGGATCCGAACCCTGATTATATTTAAGTTTGCTTCCGAAATTCCTTATTCCCACCGCGACATCAAGCGGTCTGTCATACAAAGGCCGCATCTGTATGCCGACGTCAAAAGCCGCTGCTCCCGCGGACACGGCGTCTATTTTTTCCCGCACATATTTAACAGTGCCTCCGATGCCGAAATATTTGGCCATTCTGTAGGAATAACTCAGCGCATACGCCATATTTGAAGCGTCGAAAAGACCGGCGGCGAGATCGGTGTCTTCCGTGCGCCTTTCCATTTCCGTTACGGACATATTATAAACGGAAATACCCACCGCCTGGCGGGAATATCCGTCCTGTTTGTCAAAGGGATAAGCGAATGACATGAACTCATAATTCGTATCCTGAAAATAGGTCACATGCTGGCCAGCGAATTCAGGAGAAGTCATTTTTGTCAGTCCGGCCGGATTATAATAACCGGAATACACGTCGTCGGCCAGCGCCGAATAAGCGTCCGCCATTCCTCCGGCGCGGGAACCCGCGCCGAATTTTAAAAATTGAGCGCCGCTTGTGCCCGCGTAATCGGCAAGGGCGTATGCCGCTCCCTGACATAAACCGGCGGCAAAAACAATAAAAACAGCTGTCCTATAAAATTTTGTTTTCATAATTCCCCTTTACGGTAGATAGTAAACGGTAGAAGGCAGACGGAAAAACAAACTGTTTTTTTCTCCGTCTACCGTCTCCCATCTACCGTCTTAATTTACTGATACCTGCTGTCCTTTACTACCGCCATCTTGAAGAAATCCTTCTTACCATCGAGCTTAATCTCGCCTATGTATACGCCGGAGGCCACAGGCTGGCCCGTCTTATTGACTCCGTTCCAAGCATACACCGTCGTCTGGCCCGCGGTATAGGGGAGCGTATCGTCCCACACAAGTTCGCCGGCCATGTTGTATATTTTGAGAAGCAGATTGCCGCTCATTCCGGCGGGCACAAAAATCCGTATGCAGGTGCCTCTTGTGACGCACTGCGCGCCGGCCGTATATCCGCCCATTCCGGCAAGCATATTCGTGCTCTTGGTTTTAAGGCTCAGATTAAACGGATTCGGGAAGTTATAAGCCTTAAATTCCGTTCCGGTATACGCCACAGTGGAACCAACAACAGGAGCAACTGTAACCAGAGTGGAATAGAACACGGTGTATACGGACATATGGCCGATATTGACGGAGATGGTGTTATTGAACGGATCTACCGCCTTGCCGTCCTCTTGTATCTGATACGAACAGGAGGAACAGGGCAGATAATAGACATTGAGCATGTCCGGATTATTGGTGGCGGTAGATTTAGTCAGGTCATATGAAAGCGTTATCCTTGCCTTTTTCTGCAAAGTATGGCTTATTCCAGCAGGCAGGAAGAAATCATAGAAAGAGCTGAACGGAGTATAGTTAGTCGCGCTTCCTGCGCCTCCGGCCTGAGCTTTATATCCGCCTCCATCCTGATTTTTAACCGCAAGGATAGCCCCATAAAGTTCCACCGGCAATCCTTTGGAAGCGGCTATCTTAGCGATATTTTCACCGTCATCGTATTTTGACACGGACACCGTCGTAAACGCGTTTCCGCTGTCTTCGAACCTGCGTATGACCACGGTCACGGTGGTATTCACCACCGCATAAGTGCTGCCTTCCAAAGCAAAACTGCCGGCTTCAAATTCGGCGGAAGTATGCTCTGTCTCGGTGGAAGCGGATTCAAGCTCCACCATGCCTCCGTTCATGTTCGTAATCTTCTCCTGCGCCCCGGCGCTTATGCCGGTATAGAAGTCGAACGTTTTGTATATCATGAAATTCGCCCGTTCAAGGCTGTTGGGATCTATTTCATTGATATACGCGGAGGAGATTATTATCTGGAATCTGTTCTCTCCCGCCCCCGGCTTATATGCGGCCGTCATCTGCTTGCGGTCAAAAGATATTGTTTTTGACCCTAATACGAAACTGCCGGTTCCCGAACTCAATATTATGGCATCGAGATCATTATCCGAAGGCAGTCTGTTCCTAAGCGCTTTTGAGCAGGTGAATTTAAGCTGGAACTGCGTGGCGCCGGCCAAATCCAAAGTCCTCTTGGTTGTGGCGGCGCAATCGCCTATCGCCGGCCTGAAAGTAAGAATCTGGCCGGGAACAGAGGCTGTCGATTCAGCCTGAGTGAACCTTACCATCCCCTCCACGGGAAACACTATATCGCCTCCAAACGGCGGCACAAGCGCCATGACATAAGTTATATCGGGCTTAAATCCGGAGATGGCATACTGATCCACCGTGTTGGATTCGGAATTAACCAGCACTGTGCCCACGACAAATTCCGTAAATCCGTCATTCGCGGCGACTATCATGCCTATCTCGTTCGCACTGGGCGAAGTCCACCCACCGGGAGCGGTTGTATCCGGCTTGCGTATCGCGCCTGAAATAGTGGCTCCTTTTTCAAGCACAACAGAGCCGATATCCTTGCTTCCCGCCTGCGTTATGGCGAAAGTGGCGTTAGTAACCGCATAGTTGAGGCTGACCGCCCTTATGGTATACGTGCCTACGGAAAGACCCAGCACCTCAAATCTTCCGTCAGGGTCGGTTATGGCCTCTATATCGCCCATAGGATTATTCTTGGGCAGAGTGCCGTAGGGCTGTATAAACACTGCGGCCACCGGGAATCCCCTCATATCCCCGAACGGATAGGAAAGAGGCCCGCTGTCTACGGTGACAATCGTTCCCTGCAGATCTCCGCGCATCTGTTCAAGGCTGAAATTGACCTCCGTGGTTTTGGTCAAATCGATAGCACGTTTAACGGTTTCCTTGTAAACTTCCGTGGAACCGGAAACATTTGCAGTCTGCTCTCTGGGAGCCGCCGTAATATCAAAATACCTGGAAATATAGGTGGATACCCACACGCTGTATCTGCCGTCCCTATTGGTCATGGTCTGTATGGTCATGGGATTGACCACATAAGAAGGCTTCGCCAGCATCTTTACATTAGCCAGAGGCGCTCCGCCGTCGGAATTTACAACAAGCCCGGTAAGCGCCTGACCCTGATTCAGGTCAAAAACCCCGAGGTCCCGTGTTTCTCCGGCGACAGGTTTAATTCCTGTTTTTATAACCGGCGAATAGTTCTGGGCGCCCTGCCTCATGTAGCCTATGTCCCAGCTGGTCTGTTCGCATCTGACGTCATAATAGATGTCGGGCAGAACGGGACCTATTTTAACGGTTCCGTCATATTCCACCGGCCTGCCTATCCCGTTTACGGTAACGCTGGTTCCGGACAGATAATACCCGCCCTGCACCCATGGATTCGATATCGCGTAGCAGGAGAAGTTCGGAGCGAGCAGAGACGCGTTGTTCTGCGCGATTATAGACACTGTGTTCATGTCGCGAAGCTTAAACTTCAGGAACGCGCCCTGCTTTAATATCACATTCTGATTGCTCAGATTCTGCTGGAGACCTCCGGTTACGGTAACATCCGGGAACTTTATAGGCGAAGCCACGTATTTGACCGTTCCGCTGGAATCTTTCACATCCCTTACCTGCAGGGTATAGTACCCGCCCCTTTGCAGGCCGGCCATCGAGTAGGCCGCGGAATTGGAAAGAGTATTGGTGAACACGTTGCCCAGCATGGCGGCAGTGGAACGCACTACCTGATTACTGTTATTGAGCAGGGTAAGCTGAAGCGACCTTGCGTCCTGAATATCATTGGCTATGGAGATATTCCCGCTGACATCAACCCCGTCAAAAAGCGTGAAGTTGACGGCGCCGGTGGAAACGGCCGTTCCGTTTACCATCACGTTACCGGAAAGATAATCCGACCTTCTGACGGTTACGATTTTTTCCTGCTTGGGCACGGATACCGCGCATGTCGCGCACAGCTGGAGAGGAAGCGTGCGCAGGGTATATACGCCTTCCTGCAGGCCTGATACGGTATAAGAGCCTGCCGCGGTGATATATCCTACCCTGGTGCGCATCGGATCATACGTGTCCGACAAAACTATGCCTGTCTGGGTCATTTCCCTGCGCACGGCTTCAATCGGTATAACCGTTCCCACGGCATAAGCGGGGTATCCGGCTGCCAGAGTAAAGCTTGAATTCTGAACTATTTTCTGGCTGGTATTAAAATCCGGATTGCTTATCTGCGTAGCGACGACAGCTCCGGAAACTGCATACGTCTCGTCCCTCAGGTCTACAACGACATTGGTGACCGCGCCGTTTACCACCTTAAGCTGATAAGTTTTGGAACGGCCTGTCGCCTTGAACGTGAAGATGATCTCCATCGTCTGAGTCTCGAGCCCTTCCACTCTAAAAACAGCCCGCGAACCATTTATCACAAGTCCGGGAAGTCCTTCGCCTCCGGACGTGCCGGTTATGTCGGCCATATAGATTCCGCTATCCGTCGTCGCGTACGGGTTGTCTGAATTCAAAATGCGGCCGGTCATGGAAACCTGCTGGAAATCAGCCGCGGTCGTAGGCGCGCCGTTTACTGTTTCCGGCAGATAGATGGTTCCGTTTATCACGCCCGAAGCCAGCTCAAAAGAGAAATCTCCGGCATTATTTGTGACAGGCACGGGCACAATTTTCGGGAATCCGCCCGGCGTTGAAAATTCGCCGGGTCCGTTTGATCTTCTGTCCAGATTCGCGAACAATTGATAACTGGAATTGCTCTCCAGACCCGTTATTGTATAAGCGGAACTGGCTATTTGTTCGCTCCCCGAAACCGTTCCGGTAGACAGATACACTTCAGCCCAGCCGTTACTGAAAGTCGCCGGCGACCAGACATTTATCCATACCTTAAAGGCGCAGCCGTTATGCTGGCCGTCTATGCACTCAGGCTTGGTATCAAGCAGTTCGAAATTAGACATGGCGGACGCGCTTCCTTTTATCGACACTGTGCCGGTTATCTGCCCGCCCGTATTAAATTCCGGCAGATCAACTACGCGGTCGGTATATGCGACCACCACGGGAAAGGTGCTCGATACTCCCGAGAAACCCGGGACCTGTCCTCTTATAACGTAGGTTCCAGGATCGACTCCGAACAGGTTATACGTGCCTGAGCTTAAATTCGGCTCAAGCCATATTCCGCCCCATGCGCCCTGATTGGAAGACGACATGTCCTGCGGCATGGCATTGACCGATATCCACGTGCCGTTGGCATTAAGAGCGCCTGCCGGCAGTTTTACAAGCCCTGAGACATTGGCTTTTCTTGAGAAAGGAGACAGGTTTACCACAGCTCCGATACTGCCTACGTATGCCGTAGCGCTTACATTTCCGTAGCCGTATAACTGTGCATCCACGGTATATGTTCCGGCTTCCACGTCAAATCTTATGCGGCTGCGGTACACAATTTGACCCGTTGACGCGTCCCAACTTCCTCCATCGTCGAAATTAGTGGTTCCGCCTATAAGCCGAAGTCCTCCGTTATATACGCGGTCCCAATTGTCGGTGTGAACATTTATCCAGCCCCATTGGTCGGCCGTATTAGAATTCACTCCCGAAAACGACGGTATGAGTATAAGGGCGGGGGCTCCCCTCATTGAAGCATTGCGCGTGGCGCCCGCCGCGTTGACAATAACATTCGTCGAAATACTCGCGTATTCCGGCTTTGTGAACTGGAAGTTATAAGTTCCGGCGGCAAGCCCCGGTATGGAATAATTTCCGTTGGAATCCGTTACAGTCTGACCCCAGCCGGACGGACCGCTCGCATTTATATTTACTCCGGCAAGCGGCCTTGAAGGAACAACTCCCGCGTCAAGAACCCGTCCGGAAACCTGCGGAACAGTTACATCTATGCGCAGATCCGTGTTTGAAAGGCTCCCTACCTCTATTTTCACATAATAGACGCCTGAAGGAACTACCGAACCATAATTAATCCACGGACTGTAGTGTCCGTCCCAGACTACCTGGCCGAGATACGGCTGTCCCCAGCCCCATGATTCCCATATAGCCGTCGTAGTTACGCCCTCGCGGAAAGTTCTTGAAGAAATAATCACATGCCAGCCTATACTCGGATCGCTGAGCGCAAAGTTTATATACGCGCGGGCATTATCCACAGGATTGATCGTTATCTGCGTTAAGGCGGAATTATAAGTTCCGGTTGAGATATTAGCTCCCGTAATAGCCTGGCCGGCCATAACCTGCACGCCCATATAGGACGTATTCGCATATCCTAGATTATAGGACAAAGCGATATTATGGAATCCCGCGGTAAGAGGCCTGACATGGAATGTGGCCGAAGACACTCCGGCGGGAATAGTTATCCCCGTCTGTCCAGCGGCAAGAGCGGCCAAACCAACGTTGCGGGAGAACTGCATATTGGGATCAGCGGCAAACGCTCCTGTCGCGTAGTCATAACTCTGTCCGCTTACGGTGGCTACCGTCACTCCGGCAAAAGGCGCCGGGTTCCAGCACATGTCCCGTCCCTCCACCACCATAGTTGAGATTGAGTTTGCTGGCAGAGTGATGTTATAGGAATTTTCGCTTCCTGCCATGCGCATTGAAATATTTGCCGCTGTTCCGGCCACAAGCGCGGATGACGGCTCGCCGTTTACTAAAGGCGCCGGCGTTGAACCGGATTTGGACGTGCCCACATGGAATACCGCAGTTCCGGTTTCGCACGGAGAATTCAACCCCTTAAGCATTATATAAACGGACGCGCCTTCAGACAGAGACTGGCCCGCCGCAAGACGAATTTCGGCGCCTGAACCGAATGAATTAAGCGCCGCTATAGGCGGATTTACGGCCCCGCCGGTGCTGAACGACACATAGTTACTGCACTGCGGACAGCCTGTCTGCAGACCGCCGTAGAAATTAAACGGCAGGCTGAACGCTATCACTCCGTTCTGGCTCAACCCGTTCGGGCCGACCCTTACCGTTATAGTGGAGTCGAACATGCTTCCCGCGGGAATCTGAGCCGGCAGTATGCTTGCCCAGCCCTCGCCTTTCACGTCTCCGCCCGAAATACCCGGGTCATAAAGCGCGAAATCCACGCCCGAAGCTTCTTCGCCTTCGCTCACATACCTGGGCTCAGGCCCCTGATTATTGGGCTGATACGCGCCTTTGGGTTCGTTTGCGTCAGGCATTGCGTTCCCGTTCATATCCAAAAAGGCCTTGAAGTAATACTGGGAATTGCCGGGAAGCTGCATATCATACGCGGTAGGCCAGTATCCGGTCTCTACGGAACGCACGGCGACGGGATACCCCTGGAATTTGGAATCATTCCAGGCTTCCACTCTCAGTGTTCCGGCAAAAGCTCCGGTATACGATATAAATCCGCTTATTACCGCCGGAACAGGCCCCTGCGGAGTTACCGTAGTCGTATTAATCGCAAACTGCAGACCGGAAATATTCTGGCCGGCTCTGAGCACTATCGGAGTCGGATTATCCAGGCTCGGGCCGTATACTCCGAAATCCTCGCCGTCATTGATGTTGCCGTCTAAATTAACGTCCATAAAGCCGGCGATATAATAGGTGGACCCCGTGGGTAAACCGGTAAAGTTAAACGGCCCCGATACCGTCATATCCGTCCCGCGCAAAGGTTCGGAATTCTTAAGGTCGGTGGTGTTGAACAATCCCACCCTTATCATTCCGCCCTGCGTGCCGTTATACCGTGCGTCTCCCGCTATGGCTCCGGTTGCCGAACCGGAAGTGTTCAGAGACAAGCGGTATTCTCCGGTTATAGCGCCTCCAAGAGAGGTGGCTCCTATTACGTATTGGCCGGTTTCTCTGAGCGTGAACGCGGATATGGCCGCATTGCCGGTAACATAGTCAGGCTCAGCCGACGCGGCCAAATTATAATAATGGGGCGTGCCGGTCTCTTCCGTCGAAGGCCTGTACAGATACAGGTATTTGTCCGAGAAACCCGTGCCTGTCATCTCTATGGTTACTACGTCTCCGTTTCTTCCTTCAAAAGTGTAATAATCCAGATATGAAGAAGGCCGTTCCGGACTTACGCAGTCCGAAGCAGCCAGACTGCCGACGACCTGAACTCCGGACTGAATCGACGCCCGGTAGCATGCTTTAAAATTAACTCCGCTTGCGGGAACGAGCGTGCCCAAGTCAACGGTTTTGCTCTGTCCCCATGCTTCCTGCGGACTATCCGGCCAGTAGTTATCGTTGGAATCCAGAAACGCCTGCACGAGATAGTTCCCGTCGTCGACATCCGTGAAGGAATAAAAAACCGGCTGCTGAGTGTAATTCTCAGCAATACTGCGTATGGGATAGCGCATTACTTCTTTGTCCGCGTTATATCTGAACAATTGAATGCGCACTTTCCCCGCGGTATTCTGGGATAGAACGGAAATGGCGCCGGAAATAGCCCTGCTTCCGGTGGAAACCAGCACATAAGCGGGATCGTTTATGTTCCCGTTCTGGTCAAATATCTGATTGAACGCGGGGCTTATGTTTATTCCCGCGCTGTTTCCGATTATACCGTAAGCCTCAAAAGACCCGTCATAAATCCCGTTTGCGCTGGTATCCATGTATGCGTCAAGATAATACATTCCGCCGCTTAGATTTAAGAATTCATACGAACACGAAGAACCGGCGGGGCATGTATTAAAGGTCCTCACAGGCGCTCCAGTGCGCCCGGCATTATCAAACATCCTTACGATAATACTGCCTGCCTGCTGACCGCTGTAAGACACCAATCCGCTTATCCTTCCGATGTTCTCCACGCCTATAAACTGGCCCGGATCGAACATATTCAGCTGTACGCCGGCGGTAGGAAGACCTTCGGCAACCGTATAAGAAGTATCCGACCATGCATTAGGCTCGCCCTGGTCATGATTGCCGGAATTGTTAGTATCCATGAACGCGTATAGATGATAGCTCGTTGACGCGCCCATGAAATTCAATGTGAACGGATAACTGGCCACGCCCTGCGCCCAGTTAATCTGAGTCCTGTTTCCGCACCCGTTGCCCTGGCAGTTTTCAACCCATGCCTCCACGCGCACGGCGCCGTAATTGGTATTGCTGTTTGAATAATAAATCGTTCCGCTCAGGCTTCCCTTGGCAGGTTCCTGAACCGTGACATTGGCGGCCGCATTTGAAGACACTGGTATATACAGCGGCGCGAACTCCCCGCCTGTTCCGTAAAATCCAAGAGGCTCGCCGAGAGTCATATCGTCGGGCAGGCCGTTGCCGTTCAAATCCAGAAATGCCGCCATATAATACGTGGCGTTGCCCAATATAT
Source organism: uncultured Elusimicrobiales bacterium (assembly GCA_964520045.1). Lineage (GTDB taxonomy): Bacteria > Elusimicrobiota > Elusimicrobia > Elusimicrobiales > CAZFMJ01 > CAZFMJ01. The sequence continues at coordinate 47,910 of CAZFMJ010000004.1, forward strand.
TGGTTTTTGAATAATACCATGACGCCGTACCGCCCGAGACAGACCGGCTTGAACTGGTGGTCCAATAAGGAACATTATCGAATTCATCATCCAATGCCCAGCCTATCCAGACGGTTCCCGTTGATACGGAGCCGGCTGAAGGCGTGTAATGCACATAGCCCGAAATATTGGAATTGCCGGTCGTTCCGGTGCCCGGATCTCTTAACAGAAGATTAACTCCGGTTGCGGTGCTTCCGGCAATTATATTTATCGTGCCGGATGAAACATATGGTTCAAGAACGTCTTTCTCGTTATTGCTGTTCAAGTCCATATACGCCCGGATGTAATACTGAGTCGCCGGTTCCAACAGCGTCAGCGTATACGCGGCGGTCGTGCTTCTGTCCACGCTGTACAGATAAGTAAATTTCTTTATATCCAAGTCGCGCGTTCCGCAGTCCGGACAGTCAGACCTCACTTTTCCGGCTTCTATCCGTATATTGCCGGTCTTTGAGCCTGTATAACTCAGCGTGCCGGACACCGCCCCCATGGGCGGATCCGTCATGATAATATTCAGTGAATCGGTAGTAAGTCCGCCGGACACATTAAATGCCGCCGGAGCCGAACTTCCGTGATAGCCGTAGGGCTCAAAAGCGTCGCGCATACTGTTGTTATTTATATCCCAGTAGGCCTTAAGGTAGAAATTTCCGTCCTGCAGTCCCTCGATCTCAAAAGTTCCGGTTGACGAAGCAGTAACGAACCGCATCGGCCATGCATACGGGTCCAGATTATTAAACACCTGCACATAAACCTGCCCCTGATTAGCATAAGGAGACCCGAGATATCCCACGGTTCCGGACACCATTCCGTTATATCCGCCGGTTATATTCATAGCCACTTCCACGTCTCCGGAACTGGCGGGCGAGAATGAAGTGGGCTCAAGAAGATAAATTCCCTCTTCCTGAACGGTGTAATTTATTCTCGCATTCCCGTTTCCGTTCGAATCGTCGTCCTGCGTAACCACATCGCCGGACGGACCTATCAGATAAAGATACGAATCGCTGAATCCGCCGTTTACGGCATTGGCCGTGATGTTCAATTGAGAACCCGGCGTGACCTTTCCGGCTCCGTATCCTACTTCAAACGTAAATATTCTGGTGTAATAGTCGGGTCCGCGGTCAAGAGCCCGGCAGGCGGCCTCTGAAATCGCCGTCACCGTGCTTACGCCCACGGCAAGAGGAACTCTGTTGCAAACGATCAAATCCTTGCCGGTTATGGTATTCCCCTGAGTTACATAGAGGTCGAACGGCCGGGCTATTCCGCCGTGCGTGCCGGAAGGCTCGTTTCTTCTGCTCTGCGTGAAGTCCCCGTTCACGTCGCGGTACCCGCGCATATAATACACGCCGTCCGATAATCCCGTCACGGTATAGGTATTAGGCGAAGTGGAAACTATAATATCCGCGATGCTGGAAATATTCGCATCGGGGCTGGTCGACACCCTCACATGGTATGAACCCTGAGAAGCCGTGTCATAGGCATGAACAATACCCGTTATGCTTCCTCCCGAAGTTGCGCGGACAGAAGCGGGAGACGTCCATGAACTGACATTCATTCCCCAGTCAAGAGTGCGCATCCTGTAATAGGAATATACTCCGGTCACCGGATTATTGTCGGTATATGCCGTACCCGTCGCGTATCCCGCGGGAGCCGAAGAAGAAATTCTCATTACATTGCCGGCAAACGTATTTGAAGTGCTCCGCTCTATTTCATAGCCGAGCGCATCGCCGGAAACCGAAGCGGTCCATGAAAGATTGACCGTCATAAATCCGGCTGACGCCGTAAGCAATGTGGGCATTTTGGGAGCTATTGTATCCCGCATTAAGGATATATTTTTGCCTGCCATTGCGCCGGTTACATTAATTGGATTTGCGGCAACGCCGGAATCCTCATTGGTTGTCTTGATGCCGTCGCCCGTGACATCAACAAACGCTCTCACATAATAGTTGACGCCATTAGTCAAATCTCCAAGATAATACTCATTCCCGCCCTGCAGGGATATTGATTTAACCAGCCCTGTAAAATCGGCGCCGGTGAACGCCCGCACTATTATCGGACCACTCTGCTGTCCGCTGTAAATTATGGCGCCCGCTATTGAATATCCCGCCCCCATGAGGGTAACGGTTGAGGCGGACATCGGATCGCTGAAGCCGGAAGCTATATTGGCGGCGTTAAAAGTTCTGGCCCTGTAATAATATGCCGCCGAGGGCGAAAGTCCCTCGTCCAAATAGCCTGCCACCGGCGCTGTGCCTGCCAGCACGGTGACGAATCCTCCTGAAGACGAAGTGCTTCTCTGAATTCCGTATCTCGTGCCCGCCGAATTGCCGGAAATACTGAGATTTATGCCTATTGAAGATTCCGTCCTCGAAACTATTTCCACGGAAGGAATGACCGCCAGAGTATAAACCGGCTGGGGAACAAATACGGCATTGCTGTCGCCGTAGCTATTGGCCGATTTTATCCCCCGTATTGCGCCCGCGGTATTGCCTGTTCCGATGTCTTCAAGGTAATAGGTCGTATTTGCGGGCAGACTTGTTATAAAACCTCCGGTGCTGTCAAGGAGTTTATATCCGGTTTCGCTTAACACATCCTGCCATGTCCACCTTATCTGAGAGACGTCCTCGGCGACTCCGGTAAGTGACGGAGGAGGCGGAGGAACAAGCGTTTCCTGAATGGACATATTGGCAAATGTTACCGCATTAGCCGAAACAGACAAATTAAGCTGGCTTACTCCGAATTTCTCGCCGGCGTCAAATTGCCTGTTTTTGTTGTCGTCCACATATGCAAAGACCGCATAATCGCTTCCGGGGCTGAGAGTGCCAAGGCTGTATTCAAGCTGATTCGCGCATCCGGTCCAGCCGCACATCTCTACGTAGTACTCCTTCCAGTTTTCTCTGACGGAAGACAGTCCGCCCGGCGCTCCGTGCCACACTTCCACGCCGACCTCTCCATGCAGCTGCCCGAGAGCCAGCGTTCCGTTGATCTGCCCCATGTCATAAAGCGTAATGGACGGCACATTAACTGTCGCGGCGGAAGCCACGGCCACCTGAACGGCATTTGCGCCGATCTGAGATAAAGGACCCGGATTTCCAAAATATCCCAAAGGCTCGGGACCGTCCGGCTCTCCATTGTTGTTAAAATCTATAAATACCGCCATATAATATTGGTCGGGACCCGGCACGTTGGGAAGACTGAATGTTCCCACTGCTGAATATGGTTCTCCTGCTGCCGAACACGTAGAGGTGTATACCGGCTGTGATTCAAAGCTCTTAAACAATACGGCGGTCACAACGCCCTGCGTTTGAGCGCCGGAATAAGACAGCGTTGAATTTATGGTTCCGGCTCCGGGATTTACCCTGAAATCAATTCCTGCGCGCACGGCTCCGGGCTCAAGCCACAAGTCTCCGGGGTATCCTCCCATCTGCGCTTCGTCGCTGGAAACATGCGCGAATATCATTGAGGAGCGCTGGCCTGGTATTCCGGAAAACACATACGGATACACCGTGGTTCCGCCTACAAGTGCGACCGAGGTGCTTGCTGCGACCTGCAGACCGCTTTCATTCCACTGCTTGGCTTCAATTGTTATACTGCCGGAAGTTAAACCATCGTAAGTAATCGTTCCCATTACGGTCGCGGTGGTAGAGCCGGTTACAGCATAACTGATGAAAAGCTTGCCGAATGTGTCATTGTAAGAGCAGTTGTCGCACTTATTCATGCCGAGCTTCAGTCCGCCTCCGAAGCCGGTATATTGCAGAGTCGTGCCCGTGCCTACGTATATCCACGGGTTATTCCCGATTCTTGCGATAAGCGCTCCGAGAGGCGCCCCCGGAACTATCCCGCCGTAAGTATTTCCGCCCCGCGCGTCAACCTGCGTTCCCTGAACAGTCCACTGTCCGGTGGCCGAGATAGAAAGAGTCTGCCCGCCGTATATATTCACGTCCATGTACGCTCCGCACCATTCGCTGTAGCACACCGCAGCGCTCGCGTTTACGGACGGCTTAACCGTGCGGATACCCGAAGTTATGGGCGCGAACTCCGACACCTGCCCCTGCGTAAGACCCATACCGGAGCTGGAAACTATCACGCCTATTGAATCATCGTTTTGGACCTGGCCGGGATTAATTACTCCGGCGGTTATGAGAAAATACCGAGTGGCCGCTGTGACCAAAGGCGGCGCGGACAGATGATCGAGGTCGATTACAACCGGTGCCGTGGAAGACGCCGTGAAATAGCCGTTCCCCGTCCATTCATCGTCATAATCGCGCATGCCGTTGCCGTTGTAATCCCTGTACACGTCTACTTTAAAAGAACTCGGATCGCTTGTGCCTGCAGGAAGCAGACTTAGGTATTTAAAATATGCGTCAAGCCCGTCAGTCCAAACGCCTAGGTTAAGGATAGGCTCCTCGCTCTCATATGTGTTTTTGGACATATATCCCGAAAACGGCTGATAAGATACAAACATTGTTCCGCCCGGAACGGCCGTTCCCGAGGATATTTCCAGATTAACATTATCCTCCACAACTCCCGCTGTCGCTGTTATATTGGGTCCGAACTGTCCGCTGCCTTCAAAAGAATCCCACGTTTTGTCTCCGTCTACGTCCGTGAATACGCGGACGTAATAATCAGAGCCCGGCGCGACAGGGATAGAATACGGCATGTAGGGATAGTACCCCGGGAACTCAATTTTATTAGCAAGCAGTCCTCCGGTGGCATGCCATGCTTCCACAATTATCCAGCCCTGCTGATCTCCGTTTTTAAGGATGGTGCCCGCGAATGTCCCCTGATTGTCAAGAGTTATATTTTTTCCGGTCTGAACCAAAGAACCCTGGGCAAGATATATGCCCGTGGCGCCGTATACTTCACCGGGCTTGCCGTAGCTTCCCTGCGGATTATTATTGCCGTCGGCATACGCGTAGACATAATAAGTAGCCGGGGCGGTCAAGTCAACGAAATGATAAGTATGTGGGAAAGAAGGCTGTGCGGATGAATACATCAAAACGTACGGATCAGTCGGGTTGTTCGAAGTGCTCAAATACACGTAAAGAGACCCGCCCGTGGAACCGGAATAAGAAACCTGTCCCTCTATTTCGCCTCCAGACAAACCGCCTTCGGGCGACCATGTCACATAGTTATTGGGGTCCATGCCTCTTTCGTTTACGGAACCCATTTTCGGTCCGCTTGCATTTGTCATGACAAGATTAAACGAATAAGCCGCGCCCGCCGTGTTTACGTTCGTTGAAACCGAGCCGTCAAAATTCCAGTTATTGAACGTAAGGTTCGCCCCTGACGGCGGATTCAGTATTAAAGCCGCTACCCCCGGCTGGAGCCCCATGAAGCTCACATTGTTCATCACGGCATTGCCCGTGTTAAGCGTAATGCCCAGCACATTGTCAAAGGTGGTGCCTCCCGCGCTGTTTACCGTGACCGTCCCGCCCAGTATGTATATGGGATATTGCCCGTAATCTACGCCGGATATGAAGGCTGAGGAAGCCCCTCCGCTCCTGAACGTTCCGGAAGAAGTCACCGTCAGTCCCGCTGAGCCGAGATACAGCGGGCTGTTCGAATTTACCGCGTTCAAAAAGAGCGTTCCGTTGGAAGCGCCCCCTACGGTGATTCCTCCTTTCGCCTGCAGTGACTGGCCGTTAGTGTCAAGCGTTCCGCCCTGAATATCGATGGCATTATCCACGGTAAGCTGGTTAAAAGACGGGCTCTGCACTATTCTCACCGTTCCGGTGAACGACGGCCCCAGAGTGAGGCTCTTGGACGTGTTCCAAAAGATATCCCAGTCGCACTGTTTATCGGCATTTGTCCCCACTCCATCGAATACGACATCATCGCCGTATCCCGGCGGCATATTGCCTTCCCAGTTATTAGCGTCCGTGGCGTAATCAGTGACTCCGTTTCCGGTCCATCTGGCCGCTTTGGCCTGTATCCATGCCTTAAAGAAAAGTTCTCCGTAATTGCCGTCATAATAATCATCGTCGTTCATCGCAAGGAACAAATCTCCGCTGTTTTCTCCGGAACTTATCGTACTGGAAACGCCTATTAATTGCCATGCTCCGGAATAACCCACTCTCGCGACAAGAGCTCCGCGCGGAGCGGATTCAATTTTACAGCCCGCGGAACAGGAACCGCTTCCGGCAGGCCCCGTTTCCCCGTAACTGCCGCCGGCGCTCCATGTGCCGGTCGATTCAATATTCGCGGTCTGGTTATAACCCACCCAGAAATTGCCGTAATTTTCATAATTTCCGGCAAATACGCTGTTCGAAACTTCCATTTGCGCGGAAGTCATAGGATAACTGCCGTCCGCAATATATCCCTTGCTCAGAGTGAAAGCGTTCTTGGATTGGATAGAAACGCTTACCGTTTTGCCCAAGGCTGAAAAATTATTCGGCCTTGCAAGCACATAATAAACGGACGGCGTCGTAGTAATGACTTCGTTTGAATACGTGGTTACCGTAAACGTGGAAACCCCCATATTCCATATGTTGCCGACCATCTGATCGTCGTAATAATTATACTTGCCGTCTCCGTTTATTTCTTTGGCTATTGCAACGTCGCTTATTTCATTGTTGGCCATGACTACGCTGCCGACTATATTAAGCTCAATGCCGTTAAAATATGCTTCCCCTGAATTGACGGCGAGAGTGAACTTAAGCATCGGAGCATCATTATACAGCTTGCCGTAAGGCAGAGCGGCATTCACGGCAGTGACGGTCATCGTGCCGGCCTCAACCGGCCCGCCGCCGCCGAAATTGACGGTTATGTAATTCGGAACGCCGCCGGTAATCCAATTATCGGATGAAGTCCCGTTAGGTTCTCCTTCGTCGTAAACATTATTCATATTATTGTCTACGAATGCGAATGCCGTGACCATAGAGTTGAAATAAGTTGAAGGAGGAAGCTCCGTATTCCAAGGCGAAGCGGGGGCCATTTCCCTCAGCATTTCGTCGGGAGTGAGCAAAAATTCGAGATATGCCGTACCGGCCGGCTTGTTGTTCATCGTAACCGCAACGGGAGCAGGATCAACTATAGTGATAGTCCCGCTTCCAAGTCCGCCTTCGGGCACGAAAATTCTGGCTATGCCGAACGGCTCGCCTGTATTTCTCTGCATCTGGAAATTACCGTCTGTGTCCCTGAACGCAAACACATAGTAAGTCGCCGGGGCAGGCAGGCTGAAGAACTGAAAATTGGTGTCGGGCTGCAAACTCGGATTGGAAACCATGCGCCCGTATCCAACGCTTGAAACCAAAACCACGTAATCGCCCGAAGACCCGGAACCCTGAAAATCAATCAAAGCCTGTAGATTGCCGGTTCCTCCCCCTCCTCCGCCCGTGAATTCGGTATACGGGAACTTGCCCGTGCTAACGTCATATTCATTTTCAGCGCCGCCCAAATACGTGCCGGCGGCATAAACATTGCCTATTGAATCCAACGCAATTCCTCCGGGCTCATAGCTCTGGTCAAAACTCTTTATGGCAGAAGCGATATAGCCCAAATCGGCGTCAAATTTGCCAACTACCACATCGTCGTTGGTCATTCCGTCATAGGTATTGCCCTGGACATATATGTTTCCGTCCTGCGCAATCTTTATAAAGGCCGCGTCGTCGGCGCCGTTCCACTGATAGAAAGCGGTCTGCGCAAGGCCGGAATTATAGCGCACAATTCCGATATCCCTGCCGTTTTGAGCGCTGGGCACGGCTCCGGTAAGGAACAACTCTCTGGTGCTGTCCTTGAAAGCTATGCTCATCCAGCTGTGTTCGCTAAAATACGCGTTTGTATATGCGCCTGAAGACACAAATGCAAGAGAAGAATTCAATTTAGCCGTGACGTAATTAGTTGTCCCGCCTATAAAGTTATACCCCGCCAGATAGACGCTGCTGTCGGTATTATCAACCGCCACACCGTAACCTTCGTCATTTCCGCCGGCGTCAAATGTGCCGAGAACAGGAGACGCGAGGTCATAGCTATATTTCACGAATTTATAGTCAGAAGGCGGGCCCATGTGCGGTCCTGCCTCCGACTCCGAGCCTATCACATAAACATTACCCGAGTTATCAACCGTTATTCCGCGCGCAGAAGCGTCGCCTGAAAGCACTGCGGACGAGATAAGAACGAGACTGTCGTTATATCTGTATGTGCCAAAACCTGTGTCCGCTATCTGTCCCGTAACATAAACGCCGTTATTGTTTACGGCTATGCCCGTTGGGTACAATTCGGTTATTACCGCATGCGCCTGCTTATTTCCCAAAGTATCATACTTGTAGACTATTCCGCCGATACCCGAAGATATAGCTATGCCGTACACGTAGCCGTTGTTATACGCCAACCCCTGAGCCATATCCATATCCCCGCCGTCGTACACCGCGCCGCTAGTCTGGTTGAAATCTCCCGAGAAAACCGGCGTCCCCCCCCCGCCTCCTCCGCTGAAAGTCAAAACAACGGGATTAGAAGCTGAAGAAGACGCCCATACCGAATAGGTGACGGAACTTTCGCCCGCGTCATACTGTCCGTTTTCGGGATTATTGTCCACAAATGCGTTAATGGTTACGTCGTAGCCGAAATAGGGAGACGGCATAACTCCGGTTTCAAAATACGAATCCGTGGTAGATTCAATATACCCGCTGTACCCCGGAATGTTGACAAATTCAGCTATGACTCTGTCTCCGGCCGGCTTATTACTAAGCGTTACCGCCATTACGGCTGGGTCGACCACATTTAGCGGAGTGCTGAACGAACCGGCAGTCCCCATGTAATACGACATCCAACCCATAGGTTCGGTAACCGCGTCTTTCTGGTAGCTTCCGCTCGAGTCCGTGTCCCGCGAGGAAAAAATAAAGTAGGTTGTATTTGAAGAGAGCCCCTTGAATGTGCCTGACGCGCTGGGCGAGTAAACATACCCCGCGCCGGTATACGGGTCCCCCAGATCGGTGGAAAGGACTATCGAGTAATTGCCCGCATTCACCGAGCCGAGATAATTTAAATTGACCGTCAAATCCGAAGTCCCGCCGTAATAGCGCTGTGTGACGGGCATATTGACCGTTGTGGTGGCATTCTCAACGACAGAGAGACCGAGACTGCTTAATCCGAAAGTTTCACCCGCATCGGGACTTCGGTTGTCATTCCGGTCAAAATAGGCGAACACCGCATAATCGGTACCCGGCACTATACCCGAAAAATCGTATAGAGCAGTGTATACGCAGGTAGAACAGTTAAAAACCGTATTTACATACAAATGCTCGTCGTCTTCAACGACCAACGAGCCCGCTAAAGGATCCCCGTGAACCAATGCGACCCGGAAATTTCCGCTATTCAGACCAAGATTAAGAGTTCCCGCAACCGAGCCCATCTCATGTAAATCAATTGAGCCGGCATCCACTACGGTATCCGAAGCCGCCGCCACAGCCACAGCATTGGTGTTAAAATACGCCATCGGTCCCCATGTGCCTTTATATCCCAAAGGCTCAAAACCCCTTGGCTCCATGTCTCCATTTTCGTCTACGAAGGCAAATATGTACAGGTTTGCCGGAGCCGGCACGTTATACACCGTAACGGGAGCGCCGGACGAAACAGCTGACATATAGATAGGAGAACCGTCTATGTTATCCATGAATGCCACATAAAAATTCCCCGTATGGGAACCGGAGTAATTTATGGTCATGTTTATCGACCCTGTCGCTGAATATATGGTGAAATCATGGCCGGAGCTGGTCTGGCCCACCCCGACTTCCATACCCCCGCTTTCTATCTGGCCGTTCATGTCCGGATTTCCAAGAACATATCCCGTTATCTTTGAACTGCGGTCAGCCTGCACCGGAAGCGAATACGCATACTGCGTTGTTCCCCCCGCGAGCGGGATAACGACTGAGCTGACAAGAACCTCATCGTTTCCGGACAGCCATTGCCATGCTTTAACCACAAGACTGTCTCCGGGCCTGTCGCCGGCAAAGGTTATTGTTCCCGCCAGATTTCCGTACTGGATAAGCTGGCCGGTATTAAAATTGAAAGTATACGGCGTGTCCATACACATGCCTTCCGAGCAGAAACTCTGAACTTTGACCATATACTGCGTATAGGGATCCAGATTACCGCCGGTCAGGGTTATTCTGTACCTGTATTGGCCGGGAACGGGCATATCCACGAACTGAAAACTCTGAAACAGCGAAGTATAATTAAAATTGCTGCCGTCCATGGTTTTTCCAAACTGCAGATAAGAGCCTATGGCTGAATTGTCATAGGGATATACAAAACCCGTAAAAATGACATCTATGCTTGAGAGGCTGGGGGAAACGTTCGTGGCGTCGTACTGGGGCAGGGTGTCCCCAACCGACGGATTCATGACAGCGGGCGGAGCGGAAGCGAATGCCCCTGTAGACACATAATCGGCGTACTTTGCTGTGTTATAGCGCCATGAAACTATAACTCCGTTCTGGGAATCAGTAACAGCAGGCTGACCCGACCCATAATAAGGCGGCATGGAACCGGAAACATCCACAATAGTCCCCAATGCGCCGGTTGCGGCGGAAACTCTTGAGGCAACTATATGCCCGTTGTTATGCGCATAGCCGGCTATATAATAATATCCGTCCTTATACAACAGTCCGTCCCCGCTATTGCGCTGTCCGAAAGGAACATCCCACACCGGCGAACCTCCCCCGCTTGACACTCTTGCGATATACTCCGCCGAAGTGCTCCAATTATCCGGAGCCGCTATTGTGGAATAAACAACCGCAAGACCGCCCGGATCAACCGCTACTTCTTCCGGGGAAGCCCATTTGCCCTCAGCTCCGGCCGCTATAAGCTGGCCTCCGCCGTCCCCTATTGTAAACGCGCCTACGGCATTGCCGTCAGCGTCCACATGCGTCGCGTAGACTTCGGTATAATTGCCCGCCGCCCTCGTGTCATCCCATACGATATAAAAACCGTCATTTCCGTCTTCCAGAACATCCAATTCGTCTAGCGCCTGGTCGCCCGGCCCGGTAACAAGCGGTTTGCTCCATACCAAAGAGCCCGAGGCGGACCATTTTGCCCCGTATATGTCCATACTGCCCAAATCGTTTGAGGTCCACACAAAATACCCGCTTCCCGCAGTTGCGCCTCTTATCAATCCGGCATTGCTTAAGTTGGCCGCAATCAAAACAGCTCCGGTGGAATTATGCACGCAGTCCGCGTCGGCCGTGGGCCATTGGCAGTTTCCGCTGGAATCCAGCCTCTGAACCACACCGCCGACTCCCTCAATCCCCATGCCGACGGCCGCCCCGCCGTCAAGCGTTTCTATAAGTTCCCCGCCGCCGGCATAGCCGGGAGACACCTGCTTCGGCCCCCACACAGACATCCCGTCCGGAGCGATCCTGTGCAGGAATATCCTTGAAGGGAACTCGTCTCCCACCGACGTCCCTTCATATTCCTGCCAGAATATAATAATGCCGCCCGAGCCGTCGCCTACGGGACTGGCATGACTGCCCTGGGCATTGGTCGAAACGCTTACTCTCATCGGCACGCCTGAATTCCACATCAGCGCGCCCGTGAGACTCACATGCTGAGCGTACATCTGGGGATAACCGGGATGCTCCGGCGCAGTGGCGGACCATACCTGATAAAAACCGCCGTTTCCATCGGCAAGATAATAGGTTTCAGAGTCATTGTCATTAAAATCATACCCGGATGAAACCGTAATAGGCCATGAAGCATGCGCCTGCCATGCGGTTCCCAATGCAATGCATAAAATTAAAGCCGCGCCTTTGGCGGCGGCTTTCAAATTTGAATAAACCTTTTCAGTCTTGTTTAACGTAATTTTTTTCATATATATTCACCTTTTTTTAACGAAGATGATCAACTGCTCACCATCACTTTCTGCTCATCACTTAAAACTTACCGCCAACTTACGACTTCTTTTAAAATTCGTAAGAAAATCCGAGCAAATACGTTGTCACGTCAAAATTATATCTGTAAAGCTTTTCATACGACATATTCGATACCTGCTTCCCGTACTGAAAGGAAACCAGCCCCTTAAAACCCGGAGCAAGCGGATATGACGCCGAAGCCGAAAGAAGCCACTCATTCATATAAATGCTGTCTGTTCCGTAAAGGCCCGCCGAATCCTGAATCGGCCTTTTGGAATATTTCGTCCTTCCCACACCGGCGCCCGCCCTGATCTCTGTAAATTTTTTATCGTCATTTGCTAAAGGGATCTGCACCGCCATATCGACTCCGAACCTGTACTTGTTATAATTGTAGTAATCCGCCAGATAGGTCGTTCTCTGCGCGTCATAGCTGTTCTGGTTGGAGCGGTTTGCCAACAGAGTAAAACCGACCCCAGGAATAAGCTTCACGCCTTTGGCTGTTTTGTTCGGCACTTTCCAACTTAAATCAAACATTCCCATGGTATCGTTTCTTGTGCCTGTTTCAAACTGGCCGGCGGTGTTAATCACATGCTGTTCATCATACGCCCTTGCGGTTAAATTGCCGGATACCGCAAGAACCGACCCCCCGGCATTTCCGGTTACGGAAAAAGTGACCCCATGGTTTACCGAATTAAGCACCTCAGAACCTGCCATTTCTCTGGCAAGACTGCCCGCCGACTGGCCCGCTATCTGGGATTCCAAAGAGGTGTAATTAAGAAAATTGATCAAATAAAAATCATATCCCAAGCGCACTGAAAACGGATCATTATAAAGGTATTCGCATTCAAGCGAAAAAGCGGGTTTATGATAGTCAAAAAGCCCTTTGCCCCATTTTTCATCTTTTGTTTCCTTTAAAAGATCCCATTTAAACTCCGCTTCCGGCTTTATCCTTAATTTCGGAGAAATCGAATATATTCCCCGCACGGCCACCTTATGGTCCATCCTTTCCTGGAAAAGCGTACCGCCTCCCACCAAATCAGTAACCTGTTTTGTGCCCTGATATCTTCCGCTATATAAAGGAATAAGGGTTAACTCTCTGGACATTTTGACGGAAGCCGAAGCAAGGGCGCTTGCATTCCCGGAAAGCGCTCCCTCCTGCCCCGAAAAGAAATACTGCCCGCCCAAAAACGAGGCGTTGAAATAAGGAGTGACTTCGTAAGCCGTAAGCGGTAAGTTGTAAGCGGTAAGTAAAAAAACAACCAAAGAAAATAAGCGTGTGTAAAATCTCATTATATACCCCTCCTGAGCTATATATGACGACCCTGGTTAACCGTTACCTTATAATTCCTGATTGAATGAGTGTTTTGGGCTCCACCACAAGGTCAATTTTGCGTCCTTCAAACAGATTGCTGGTAATGACCTGCTCATAATTCCATTTAAGGAGCGTTTCCTTATAATCAGCCGTTCCCCGCGCCACTCCCTCAAAATCGAAAATAGATGCGATTTTGCCTTCATCTGATACTATATAACTGTCATACTGCTCCCAATAAGTCCCGACAGCGCCGTATGTCAGCCTTATTTTATCATGCAGAAGCAGTCCATCAGGTAAAATATCGCTATTGGTTGCAGGAAGCGGGTTTGCGGCGGAAAGCTGGCCATTGTCGCCTATATATTTATAGAGCGCATTATTCGCATAGCTTTGTATTCCGGTTCCTGCCGCGCCGTTATACGCTGTAATTCCAACGGCGGGTTCCCATGAATTAAATGTAACCTGCGAACCCGAACCGCCTTTGTATTTTATCGCATAGTTGTCAAACAGCGTCCTGTAATACGCCCCGGTCACTGCATCATAGTTATTGGTCTGCGAATTGAAATAAAACGCGACATCATCCGTATTATCCCCATTTGCATTTACATTGACCTGATGCCCGCCCAAAGCGTTTTCCTGTACAGTATCGATCAGATTAGACCTTCCGGTTTCATAGGCGGTCAGGTTATAGGCGCAGGCGGAACCGGCACATCCGCCCATCTGCCTGAGAGCCACGCTCAAATCGGAAGGAAGAGCCGTATTAAAGGTTCCCAGATAGTAAAAATAGTCAAACCGGCTCTCCCTTTCATTTAATACCACCAGCTTGAATTGATCCAGCTGGTTTTTGGGCCTCATTATATACTGCTCAAGCCGCACTCTTTTGCCGAAGGCGTCTATCATGCTTTTGCCCAATTGATATTCCGCAAGCTTCATTTCCTCCGCCGCGGCCGCCTGCACTTCCTCTTTTGTCATATTAAGGGAAATTTCGCTTTTTACCGCCTGCTTAGTGTCTTCGCTCTGCTGTTTCTGGTATTCCTGCCCCGACACCGCGGAACCCAGCCCGCGCTCATCCACCTTTATATGCTGGCCTTCGTTAAGCAGGGTCTCGTTGCCCATCGTGTCCTGAACGGCAAGGGCTCCGCTAAAAAGGTCTATGTTGGTATTATTGCCGTCGACATCTACGGTGAATTCCGTTCCGCGCACGGAGCAGACCGCCGTGGGAGTGCGCACTCTGAAATTTCTCTGGGCCACTTTTTTGACCCACGCCTTCATCCAGCCGAAATTAAGCTTCATGCCGGAATCGTTTTTATCCGAGCCGTCTTTCTCAAGCACATAAAAAGACGACGACCCAAGTTCCACCCTTGAGCCGTCACTAAAATTCACCTGAGTGCGTCCGCGCCAATTGGTTCTTACCGAATCCCCGGGCTGAATTACGGCGGAATCATCCGCTCTGCTCCAGTCCGGCATGCTTGCGCGTTTTATTTCAACTTTTCCGGAAATTCCGGTAAGCCATGCGGCGTTTAACGCCCCGCCTGAAAGAAAAAATACGCAAAAAAGAAAAAGGAAACACAATGAAAAACGAAAGGAATAGCCTTTAGGATAACTGGTCATTCGCCCCTCCCTTTATCCATCAGATTTTCAGTACCATCAATTTATGCAAAAAAGGTCAAAACTTGTCAAGTCTTTTTTAGGCTTCGTCTAACCGACGTATTCCGCTGTTTTACCGACGGAAAAATCCCGCAATATCCTGGCGAAACAATATGAGCGCTTGTTCTATTATTTCACCGCGTCCGCTATAAGGTTATCAGCCAGATTCCTATCGCCACGAAAGCCGTGC
>CAZFMJ010000004.1:62941-66353 GCA_964520045.1 uncultured Elusimicrobiales bacterium
CCCGCCAGTTTAATCCACGTGAAACTTTCTCCGAGAAAAATCACGGCAAGCAGAAAGGCCACAAGCGGATACGTGGAACTGAGCGGAACTATTTTTGACGCCTCCCCGCCCGACATGGCTTTAAGATAAAAATATACCCCCGACATGGTGACTATTATGCTGGAGGCTATGAGAACGATTGAAATCTTTTCCGCCGCGGCGACGGCGTATTTCGTGGGATTCCACCGCCACACGATGAGCGGAAAAAAGAAAACCATCATCAGCACAAGCCGCGCGAAAAATGTGTCTTCCGCCCCCAGATATTTAAGGGTAAGCTTGTCCAGAAACGCGCCCGCTCCCCAGCAGACGATAGCCAGTATTAAAAATAAAACCGTGAATAAAGACATATTAAGAAGGTAAATGGGAGATGGTAAACGGTAGAAGGCAAACAGCAGAAAATAAAACAAATCTTCCCTTTATTCTTCCGTCCCAAACTCGTTGCTTTTAAGGATTGTTTTTGACGTCTACCATTTACCGTTTACCGTCTCCCCTCCTCTATTGCTGCAGTTACGGGCGCCACCACATACACATATCTAAGGGGCGTCACTCCCATATTTTTAACGTCGTGATAGGTGTTGGGCGGCACATATGCCACATATCCTCCGGCTATCTCCACATATTTTCCGCCGGCCAGAACAAGCCTGCCTTCCCCTTCTAAAACGACAAGAGTCTCTTCATGACTGCCGGTGGAATGCTCCCCGCATGATTCTCCGGGCTTAACCGTGACAAGCCCCGATTTCATGCCCGCCGTCTGCGGAACCCCCGAAAGCAGGGGCTTGTAATTTCCGTCCGATTTGAGTTCCAAAGAAAATGACTCCATTTCTTCTCCTTCCAAGTCTATTGCTTTTTTTCTGCTGCTTCTGTTTTTCTTTTCTTGTTTTTTTCTGTTGCCTCTGTTGCTTCTCCTGCTGCTGTTATAATGCACCTGCGCACGACGGCTTTCGCGGCGCGCCTGCGGTATTCATTAAGCGGAGTATTTTTAAGAAGGGTTCCAAGTTTTTTAAAAACCGCCTCCGCGGCAGAATCCGCGGTCTCTTTTGCAACCGCCTTTCCTTCAAGAATTTTTTCCGCTTCCTCAAATCTTAACGCCCTCGGCAGAACCGAACCCAAAGCTATGCGGGCATGCCTGCATACCCCGCCCTTTATGCTGAGAACCACCGCGGCATTAACATAAGACTCCCAGTCTGTCTCCGCCTTGGAAAGTTTTTCATACACCCCGGCCCATAAACGGGTCTGCGCGGGAATTTTTATTTCAATCAAAAGGCTTTTCCGCCCCAGCTCCGAAGCGACCGCCTTGTCATAGAGACCTGCCAACGGCAAGGTTTTAACCTTGCCTCCTCCGGAAATAACGGCATGGGCGTCCAGAGCCAGAAAAACCGGAGGCAGATTATTAAAAGGGTACGGTCTCGCAAGATTACCCGCCGTTGTGGCCATATTGCGCATGAGACAGCTTGACCCTCTTGCTGCGGCCGAGGCTATAATGCCTCCCGCCCATTTTTTTAAGACCGGGGATTTTTCAAGCCGGCTGAACTCGGCCGCTGCTCCTATTCTCAGCCATTTTGAATCCCGCTTTATATATTTAAGCGGAAGAGCCCTGCAGTCGACCGCATATTCCGCATCGGAAGGCAAAGAGCGCGCGACGCGGGTGCCTCCGGCGATAACGACCGCTTTGCCTCTGCATTTTTTTAATATTGAAACGGCCTCGCTTATTTTTTCCGGAAAATAAAATTCCTTTATCATTTTTTATCCTTGGGGAGCGCTGGTGAAAAATACGGATTATCAAGATACGGGAGCCGGGCGGGCTTTTTTTCCGTCTTTTTTATTTCCATCTCCTGCACCAATACGGAAGGTGCGATTATCGACACTGGCACATAGCCTTTGTTTTCCAGAAAAGGGCCCTGCTGGAAATAATTATACACATACATTTCCTTCGACGCCATAACTATATCCCTGAGCGCCCTTAAGCTTATGCCCGCAAATTCAAGTCCGCGCACAGGCTCCCGCCTGCCGTCTTTCACATAAACTTTATAGGCCAATGCGGGCGCGGATAAAACATTTTCCTCTTCCTTTGCCCATTCGCTGTGCATTCTTTTTATTATTATTCCATATTCAAGGTCAAGCTCCCTGCACATTTTAATCAAAGCGGCGTTCAGTTCCCGCTTGGCGGAAGTTTTGTCCGGCGTTACAATCACATTGCCGGGCCTTGCGGTGGAATATTCCCCGAACGCCGATCTGCCGTGGCCGTTGGACTTTTTTCGTTCCTTTACCGGAGTCCGGCTCATAAGAATATTTTTAAGTTTCCCCTTTTCGATAAGAGAGACTTTTTCGGCCGGAACGCCTTCGCTGTCGATTTTATAATGCCCGAAAAGAGCGGTTCCGGCGTAGCTTTCCATAAGGGGATCGTCCGCGGCGCTGATAAACGGCGCCGAAACTCTCATCCCCAGCTTGCCGGCCAGCGCTCCCGTCTGGAATTTTTTGTTATTTTCTTCGCCTTCCGACCATATCATCCTTGGGAACGACACATTATGAACCAGTAATTGATTGAAAAATTCGGCGGCGGCCTGGTCCTCAAAAAGAACCGGGCCGATATACGGCTCCGCCGTTGCGGACCGGATAAGGGAAGAAAAATTTTGGGCAAAAGTCTCGATTTCCGAGCGCAGTTTATCAACGGACCAGACATCTTTCAATGAAGGGTAAGAAAACACGGCCGTATCGTTTATTTCAAGCCCGTCTTCCGCCTGAGACTGCGCTTCCGCCGTGATTTGTATGAAAGGCGAGTATACCCTGCCGGCAAAACCCTCGCTGTCAAGAAACCATTTATTGAAATCGTTCTGGTTGAAAGTGACTTTAGAGCTCTGTATCAGCGGATATTTGCGGAAAATTTCCGAAAGCTGTCTTATGTTTTCAGCCCATACTTTATTATCAGCCGGATTTGAGCCCAAATCTTCAAAATACTCAACCGGCTGTTCTTTGGATAAATCATCAATGATTTCGGTGATCATTTTTGTCTCTTTATACGCTTTTTTCTGCGAAAGCAGTTCAAGCGCCTGCTTATACGCCTGGTCTGTCCCCGACCAAAGAGTGAATCTCAGCGCGGTATAATCATTTTCAACCGCCATATTGTCCACAAAAGGCCTGTATGTCCAATAATCGCGTCCGGCGAAATTATGACTGTCGAACGAATAATCCCCCACGCGGACCTCGGCTCTTGCGCTGCGCGCGGGATATGAGTTATTTTCAATAATACTGCCGAAGCTCGCCTGTATCAACGTATACCGCCCGCCCCTGACATGATAGGCGGCATAATACGGCTTCTTAAGCTTATCCATCTGCAGTCTGTCCATCGTGCGCGCCATCTCGTCTTCCATCGCCT
>CAZFMJ010000004.1:66366-74918 GCA_964520045.1 uncultured Elusimicrobiales bacterium
AAAACCCGTACCGCCAGCCGGCAAAGCCCGCCACGCCGTATTAGAGCCCGCCTGACCGCCTTCGGGCAGAGGCAGGGCATAAGAACACAAAGGAAAACACGATATTAATAAAATTTTCAATAGCCAATTTTTCATAAATTCCCTCTCCCACGGTAAATGGGAGATGGTAAACGGTAGATGGCAAAACAAAAAACGGATATGTCGTTTCTTCTATTTATTTTCTTCCATCTACCGTCTTCCATCTACCTTCTTACCTCTGCGTTCAGTATGGCCGAAACAGGAACCCATCCCGATTCCGCCCCGCACGAGCCGTTAAAAACATCCTCATCATCCGCCGCCGCTATTATCTTATTAAAACCCGCCAACGGCGTCCCCACCATATCCACGCCCCTGACTACTTCATCAGGCCTGCCGTCGGCGTAAATCCTATATACCAAAAGCGGTATAACCTTAAACGCCTGCGTGCCCTGCCTCCCGACATTTGTAAATCCTCCAGATATATCTTCAAACAAAAGTCCGTAAGCCTTCTTCTGTTTTTTACATTCTTCAATAAGCCGTTTTCTCAGCTGCTGATAAGTCACTCTCTTATCCGCTTCAATAATAAGACTACCCTGCCTTGCCACGGAAGCATACCCCGGCTCGCGCCTGCCGTGGCCGTTGGAAACCGGAAATGATTTTATCGGAGAGCGGTTCATCAGAAATCCTTTCAGTATCCCTCTGTCAACCAGTATCACCCTTCGCGCCTTTATACCCTCATCGTCATACTTATAATAGCCGCGCAAAAACTGCCCGTTTCTATACTCAATCGCAGGGTCGTCATATACCGAAATAAGCGCGGACACCACGGGCTCATTAAGTTTCTTGGCAAAAGTCTGGCTTGCATTTTCGCTTTTCTGCCTGTGCCCCTCGATGCGGTGGCCGAAAATTTCATGAAAATACACTCCGCAGGCGCGGTTTTTAAGTATCGCCGGCCCGACGTACGGGTCTACAAGCGGAGCATTTTTAAGGGCTTCCAGCTCCTTTACCGATTCCCGGATATCCCTCAGCACGATATCGTCCGAAGGCATATCTTCCATGCGGTTTGCGTCATAAGATTTCCTGCGCACCAAATCCATGCCGTCGTCCGTTCTTGTGGAAAGATAATAATTCAGCCGTATATAGGTGTTTCCGGTTTTAATCTCGGAACCTTCGCTTGAGATGAAATATCTATTGCTTGTTCTGGCGCCGAAATACACGTAAGAATTAAATATAAAGGAATGTTCTTTGAATTTCAGGGAATATTTTTTTACTTTCTTGCGCAGGATATCTTTATCCAATGCCGGAAAATCCGCGGTCTCATAAAATTTTTCCGCTTTCCCTTCTTTTGAAAAATCATCCGAAGCGTCTTCCTCCAAAGCGGTGACCGCCTTGTTCATCTGCACTTTTGTATGCCGTTCTTGCGCGGCCTTATACGCCCTGTCGGTCTTAAGCCATATCGCATTGCGCAGGCTGTCCTCATCGTCTTCCACCGGTATATTGGTTTTATCTTCAGGGATGTCGTTCATCCAGGCGTTCTTGCCTTTTATCTCATGGGTATTGTCCAAACTGTACGAGCCCGCCCTTGCATCAACATCAAGATACCGCGCATGAGTCTGCTCATCGCTTGTTATCGCGCCCAAAACGGCGGTAAGAGCGTACTCTTTTGAATCAGTGACCTCGTAATCCAGATAATAAAGAGGCGCGCTTTCGGCGTTTTTGAGCTTTTCAAATGACCGGCTGAGCTCTTTCCTCATGGCGTTTAGAACCGCGTCGTCTTTCGCGGCATCCGCCCATGCGATATACGCAAAAGCCAGCAAAACGGCAGAAATTAAAATTTTTTTCATTCTTTACTCTCCCCAATGCTCCGGCGCAATGCTTTCATTAATAAAACGCCGGTCATTTCCCGCCTGTATTCCCTGCTGGAGCGGAAATCCGTTATGGGAGCGCATTCCGTCATTATTATTTCCGCAGCTTTTTCAATCGCCTGATTTTCCGGCCTTTTATTATGCAGAAAATCCTGCGTTTTTACGGCGCGCAGAACTTTGGGCCCGGCCGCTCCTATCGTTATGCTTGGATTTATTATTCTGCCGTTCCTGAAGTAAAAAGACACGGCGACAGACACCTTGGCTATTGAAAAGGATTTCCTCGGGCAGAGTTTTACATATGAGCCCGAATGCGGAACCTTTTTAATTTCAAAACCCGTTATAATTTCGCCGTATTTAAGCGAATTTTTCTTGGGTCCGGTAAAAAGATTTTCCACAGGCACACGCCGTTTTTTGCCGTATAGCTGAACAACAGCATGGGCATTTTCCGCGCATAAAGCGCAGGCTCCATCGCCTGCGGGAGAAGCGCTTGCGCAATTGCCCCCCAAAGTTGCCATATTGCGCAAAGGCGGGCTGGCAAACTGCCCGCAGGCCGAATGAAGAACAGGCAGATATTTTTTTACCAAAGCTGAATCTATAATCTGCGCTATTTTTACGCCTGCGCCTATAAAAATTTTGCCGTTCGTTTCCTTTATTCCGGAAATTTCTTTAAGTCCGCTTATATCTATCCACCTGCATGGGATACCGCATCTATTATGCGCCGCAGACACAAGATCGGTGCCTCCGGCAAGATATTTGACGGGTTCAGGCAGCTGCGGAAATATCTTCCATATTTCCTTAAGATTTTTCGGCTTGATTATCTGAACATTAAACATCGCGCTTTTTCCACTGCCTTGAAAATTTTGTCGTAGCCCGTGCACCGGCAGATATTGCCGGCAAGGCCTTTTACTATCTCGTCCCTTCCCGCTTTGGGATTTTTCATCAGAATTGCCAAAGCGGACATTATCATGCCGGGAGTGCAGAATCCGCACTGCACCGCCCCTTCATCAATAAACGCTTTTTGAAGCGGATGAAGCAAATTCCCGTTTTTCAGCCCTTCAATTGTCAGGATTTCCTTACCCTGCGCCTGCACAGCCATAAAAAGACAGGAATTGACGGCCTTTCCGCCGACTAAAACGACGCACGCCCCGCATTCCCCCTCCCCGCATCCTTCCTTTGTGCCGGTAAGCTTTAATTCCCTGCGCAGAAATTCAAGCAGGGTCATGCCGGAATTTATCTCTTTTTCAACGTTTTTGCCGTTTACCCTGCATTTCAAATTAAATTTTGAATAATCCATAAAAATTACCGATCTGCAAATTTTATTCTTCCGCAAAATAATCCAAATCAATTTTCTTTATTTCGTAAACATCTTTTACATTTACCCCAACATTATGTTCTATCATTAAACGCGCCAAATATTGTCCATTAATCAGCACGACCTTGCGGCTTATTTTATCTTTATATTCTTTTGCTTCTTTCGTAAAATCAGAAGTAGTGATAAAAACGCCCTTATTTGCTTTATGTGCCTCTAAACTGCCCACAAAATCCCTTAATTCTTTTGCGCCGACAGAACTAGCCCACAACTTTGCCTGAATATAAACCACATCAAGCCCGAGTTTATCTTCGTTAATTATGCCATCTATCCCGCCGTCACCGCTTTTCCCGACAACACGGCCTGAGTCTTTCCAATTACCCCCATATCCCATTTTAAGAAGTACATCCACAACAATTTTTTCAAAAAATGCGGGAGCGACTTTTTGCAGTTGCTCAAGCAATTCAATAATAAGACCTTGATTTAACTGTTCATGTGCATCGCCTATTTTTTCCTCAGGAGTCTGTTTATCTGTGGAAATATTTTCACTACAGCTATCTTCATGTTTTCTGGAACGTTTGGTAAATTCGTTAAATGCAGGATACTGTCTTAAAATGGAATTATCAATTACCTGATGCTTTTTCAAAGCTTCCAAACCGGCATCTGTAATTTTGAAACACCCCCTACGGGGAGCCTCTAATAGCCCTGCCTGTTTAAGATATGTCAATGCCCAATTGACTCGGTCATAAATGATAGTTTTGCTGCCATTTCGGACTCGTTGCTGTTTCTCATTTTCGGTTAACTTAAAAAATTCTGCTATCGGCGCCACTGAATCCTTAACAGTATGTTCTTGTTTGTCTGCCGCAAATTTTAATAACGGAGTTATTATCTCCTGATAATTAGGAATTGCCATTTTTTGCCTCCAAGATTTAATTCCCCGCCCCAGATAAGTTCTGTTATAATTTTTCCCCGTATTTTTGGCAAAGGCAAGATTATGTTGTCTTTACCAAATCTTTAATCTGCCCAAGGTTTAAAAAATTTATTTTCAACCCTGCTATGGTTTTTTCATGCCGCACGGAAACATCCGAGGCCGCGGCTATAAGCTCAAAATCGGGGTAATGCCTGCTGAAAATTTTTAGGTTCCGCGGATCAAACTCCGATTCCCTCCACTTACATTCAATCGCTGTCTTTTGGCCGCCCGGCTGAATCAGCACAAAATCCACCTCATGCCCCTGCTTATCTCTCCAGTAATTAACCCTGCGCGACTGCAAGGCCGAAAACAACTCATTCAGCACCAGATGCTCCCACAAAAACCCCTTATCTTCAGAACGCATCTCGCCAACATCTTTAAACGCCCTGACAAATCCGGTGTCAAACGCGTAAACTTTGGGCGCTGAAATTATTTCAGCAGAACTGCGTCCGCTAAAAGGCCTAATAACGTTGACTATGAATGTAGCCTCAAGAATATCAAGGTAAGAAATTACAGTGCCCCTGCTTATTTCGCACGGCGCCGCATACGCCGAGGCCTCAAAAATGCCACCGCTTCTTACCAATAAAAGTTCCGCAAATTTTAGAAAAGATCCGCGTCGGCCTACGCTGAAAAATTCCTGCACATCTTTAGCCCAGTAATTTTCCATCCAATCGAAATACTCCCGCGGCGAAACAGCATCGGCCATGAAATAGGGCGGAAGCCCTCCCTTAAAAAGTCTATTTTCAATAGACTCAAAACCAAAATCACGCATATCTGAAAAATTGAGCGGCGTAAGCCAAATATCTGTTTTTCGTCCTGTAAGGGTGTCTTTAAATTTTCTGACTGCAGAAAGCATGGAGGAACCGGTGGCGATTATCTTCGTTTCAGGAAAATAATCTGCCGCTATTTTAAGCAGTTCGGAAGGATTTTGCAACCGATGAATCTCATCAATGACAAGTCTGCGGCCTTTAAAATTTTTTAAAAAACCTTCGGGATCATTAATTGCATTCCGCGTGCCAGGCAGTTCGCAGTCAAAGTATTGCGAATCTTCAATACTTTTGCAAAGCATGGTTTTTCCGATACGACGCACACCAGCCAGCCAAATGATATTTTTCTTATTCCATGCCGTTTCAATTAAATCACTCCACGTTTTTCTTTTAACCATTTGCAAGATATGTTATCATAAGGTTATACTAAACGCAAACACATCTTGCATTTAGTGCAGCTTGTGCGATTTTTACCTCTATTTCGGTCTAAAATGCCACCATCCCTTGCAAATAACCGGAGTATTTGTAAAGTATGCCAATAAAATTATCCTGTTTTGCCGCTATTGCCCCTTTTGCTTCAACCGCTTTATATACTATCGCCAAATTACGGTTGCTATTTTATTGCGGGTATTTTGATTCATTTGGTGAATGATTATCGTTCACACCATAAATTTTCCCTTTCCCGTCTACCATCTTCCATCTACCATCTACCGTTTCCCTTCTTTTTCTGTCTTTATAGCCGTCCAGATTTTTTCCGGAAGCATGGGCAGGCTGTTTATCCTGACTCCTACGGCATTGCGCACGGCGTTTGCGACCGCGGGAGCGACCCCTATAAGCGGGGTTTCACCGAATCCCTTGGCTGAAAAAGGCCCTTCAGCATAAGAATGCTCAAGCAGATATGTCTTTATTTCAGGAGCTTCACAGGCAGACGGCACTATATAATCCGTTAAATTGGGGTTTTTCATTATCCCGTTTTCATAAACAAGATTCTCGCAGAGAGCGTACCCCGCCCCCTGCAGGGCCCCGCCTTGAGCCTGTCCCTCGGCTGTCTGCGGATTTACAACTTTGCCCAGATCATGAGCGGAAGTTATTTTTAATATTCTGGTCTCGCCTGTATCAGTATCAACTTCGGTCTCAACGACATCCGCCGAGCAGGCATAAGTGGAATACGGCTGTCCCTGACCGTCCGCCATATCATAAGAAGTTTCAGGAGCGCAATACCATCCCCGCTCTGACATTTTAAACCGTTTGCTCCAGCATTCTTTAACCGTTTCCGCAAAAGAAACCGCGCGTTTTCCGATTTTAAACCCCCCGCCGGAAGCCGTCATTTCTCCGGACGCATCGGCGCCTTCGGCGATAAGCAGACCGCGGGCCGCGCTGAAAATTTTTTCGCGCAAAAGAGCGCACGCGTTTAATACGGCGTTACCCGACATAAGAGTTGTCCTGCTTGCCACGGTGGGGCCGGAATCAGGCACAATCGCGGTATCCACTTCCCCCATCCTAACCGCCGAATACGGCGCATTTAATGTCTCCGCGCATATCTGGGACAGCACCGTTTCGGCTCCCTGACCCATTTCGGTATTACCCACATGAACCAGCACGGAACCGTCCCTTTCAACCGAAACGGAAGCCCCGGCCCTGTCAAGATATTTGCCTCTTGCGCCAAGACCCACCCCGTAAAAATTAGCTGATACCCCTATGCCCGTTTTTACGCGTCCGGAGGATTTTTTCCCACGCTTTACTTTCCAGCCGGAGCCCTCTTTCACCTTTTCCAAAGCTTCCGAAAGAGCGAACGAGCCTTGTATAATATGCCCCGTGGCTGTTTTATCTCCGGGCCTCAGCGCATTTTTCATTCTGAATTCAAGAGGATCCATTCCCAGCCTTAAAGCAAGTTCATCAATCAAAGACTCGTTCGCAAAACATATCTGAGGCTGGCCGAATCCCCTGTACGCCCCGCACGGAACCTTATTTGTGGCCGCGGCAAAAGACTCTATGGCGATATTCTCTATTTTATACGGACCTGCCGCATGCACCGTCCCGCGCCAGAGCACTATGGGCGAAAGCGTTGAGTATGCACCCGCGTCAAGAACATATCTGACTTTGCATGCCGTAATTTTCCCTTCTTTTGACGCGCCGTAGGATATTTTTGTCCAGGAAGGATGCCGCTTGCTCATGGACAGAAAATCCTCTTTTCTGGAATAAACCAGTTTTACCGGCCGGCCGGTTTTTCTTGCGCACAAAGCGGCATGCGCCCCTACGAGAGCCGGAACATCTTCCTTGCCGCCAAACCCCCCGCCCGTGACTTTCTGCACCACGCGGATCATATTATGAGACACTCCTAACGCGGCGGCCACTGCGTCGACCACATAAAACGGGCACTGCATTGAGCCATAAATAGTCATTCCGCCGTTTCCCTCGGGGACAGCTATCATGCTCTGAGTCTCAAGATAGGCATGAACCTGATAATTCGTGGTAAAAACGCCTTCAACAACTACATCCGAATTCCTCAACGCCTTTTCGGCATCGCCGCGTTTTATCGTGTATTTTGAAAAAACATTACCGGCGCCGTAAATTTTTACCTGAACTTTCCGCATGGATTCAAGCGGATCGTCCACAAAAGGAAGCTCTTTGAATTTTATCTCTACCGCTTCGGCGCAGGCTTCGGCCGACTGCCGAGTTTCGGCTACCGCAAGGGCTATTGTTTCGCCGGCGAATTTCGCCTCTTTTTCCGGCAGGAACGGATAATCATTTGCCACAAGAGGCCACTGATTTTTCCCCGGAACATCCCGCGCGGTTATAAGAGCCGCAAAACCCGGTATTTTTTCGGCTTTTGAACCGGATATGCCGCGTATGTTTATATGCGGTCTTACACTGCGGACTGCATGCGCGTAAAGCATTCCGTCAAAGCCCATATCATCCGCATAAACGGCCTCGCCGGACGCTTTTGCGGCAGCGTCCTTGCGCTCCACCGATTTCCCGACGCAAAATAATTTCTTTGTCATAATAAAAGATTTACCGCAGAGATGTCCCAAACAATCCTTATTACGATAACAAATACTCTAATCATTTTGTGAACTCTATGCCTCTCTGCGCACTCCGCGCCTCTGCGGTGCGAAATTTCTTTGCCGTTATTTGTGCGTTTTGCGCTTCTTTGCGGCCAATTTATTCTTACGCTGCCGAAATAAGCAAATTCTCATAGTATGAACTTAAAGTCTAGATTTTTCCCTCATATGCAGTCCATCTTTTTTGTGATGGACCTTTAAAATCTCGGCAAGAACCGAAACCGCTATGGCTCCCGGCGATTTGCCCCCGCAGTTTAATCCTATCGGCGAAAAAACCCTTTTGTCCTTTTCCGGATGCAGTCCCTTTTTGTTAAGATTTTTGAAAATTACAGGCACCTTGCTTGAACTTCCTATCATTCCTATGTAGGCGGCTTTTGTCTTCATCGCATTTTTAAGGCATTCCTTGTCCAGAATATGTCCTCTGGTGACTATGACCACATATGTTTTATCGTCGGGCCCGGCGGTTTTTACCGCCTTGTCGGGAGTTTTAAGAATTATTTCCGAAGCATCGGGAAATCTTTCGCGGTTTGCGAATTCATCCCTCTCATCAGCGACTTTATA
>CAZFMJ010000005.1:0-5129 GCA_964520045.1 uncultured Elusimicrobiales bacterium
TCGGCGGCTCCTCCCGCCGCAGTCAAATCCATTATGCCGGCATGCGAAAACGCATTGGTCTGATTCCCGCCCGCGTCGGCTTTAACATATAATAAGGAAACTGCTCCGCTTAATATTTCCCATGAACCCGCCATAAAGATATTGCCGGCAGGATCAGAAGCGATTGCTGATATTTCCCCGTTTCCGGCAGGCGAAACGTCTTCGCCGTAGATTTTTGAAAATACCGTGTTTCCGGCAGGATCGAATTTCGCCGCCATGAACAGCTTCCGCGAAGTGCCGTCGGCAAGAGTCTTCACCGAAGAACCGCCTATGACCGCATTTCCGTTCGGATCAACGGCCACGGAAAATCCCCCGTCGTTTTGCCCGTTATTTATGATGCGCTGCCACAGCAGCTGCCCGGAGGAGTCAAATTTGGCGAGAAAAGCGTCTTCGGTGGCTCCGGGCGTCATAAATCTGTAAATTGTGCCCGCCACATAAACCGACGCATCTGCGTGGACGGCGATATCAAAGCATGAAGTGGAACTCCGCCTTATGTAAAATATGCGGTCCCATAAAGCATTGCCGTCGGCGTCCAGTTTTACAAGCCTGCAGTCCGCCAATTGCGGCGTGCCGGTAATTCCGGCTATATAGCTGTTTCCCGCAGAATCCGTATCCACCCCGTATGCAATATCTAATTTCCCGTTGTCCATGCCTTTATTCCACAAGATATCTCCGTTCGCTGAAAATTTCACAATCCGCATATCATAATAATTATACGGATTGTCGTTCATTCCCGCGACTACGGTCCGGCCCGCCGGATCCGCCGAAACGTCCCACGCATAATCAAAACTTCCGCCGTCATAAGTTTTAACCCATTCCTGCGCCGGAGGAGTTTCCAGACAATGCGCATTCGCAAGCCATATTGAGGCCGCGATAAAAAATAAAACCGATAATCGCTTTTTGCTCATAATAAAAGCTCCTATATTTTTTTCCTTCAATGCCATTACCAGTATAACTTTCTGCGAAAAAAATTTCATGAGTCTTTAGACCTAATGAAATATACCCCGAAGACCTATCCTAGCTGATTAGCGAAAGACTTGTCAATAAATGCGCAACAATGTATATTATATGCGGCATTATGTTCAATAAAAACAGATATTTGTGGTCAAAAATAACCGATCATTGCAGAAAATATTCGCTCTATAAGCAGCGCGGCAGGATCCTGCTGGCCGTATCAGGAGGACCTGATTCCGTATGCATGGCGCATTTTTTCGCGCACCACGCAAAAAAAGCCGGAATCCGCGTCTTAATATGCCATGTCAATCACAAACTGCGCGGAAAGCAGGCGGATACGGATGAAAAATTTGTGCGCAGACTCGGGCGCAGGCTTAATATCAGAACAGTAACCAGAACGGTGAATACGCGCGCCTTTGCAAAAAAACGCAAACTGAGCATTGAGCATGCGGCGAGGAAACTAAGATACGCCGCGCTTTTCAGGACGGCGGAGGAAAACGGATGCTCAACCATTGCCACTGCCCATCATCTGGATGACCATGCCGAAACCATACTGCTCAATCTGCTGAGGGGGACAAATCCGGCCGGCATGTTCGGGATACCGGTGAAAAGAAACTTGGGGATAAATTCTAAATCCGAAACTCAAAATCCTAAACATAAAATCGGAAATTCAAAAACACCGGTTACGATCATACGGCCGGTCATGTGCCTTACAAAAAATGAAATTCTCGATTATCTTAAGTCGGCGGGACTGAAATACAGGAAGGATAAGACGAACGAATCTGAAAAACACACGCGCAACTGGCTGAGAAAAACACTGCTTCCGCTTATTGAAACCAAACAGCCGAAATTCAAACAGCATCTGCTGGAATTAGCGCACAAACTTTCCTCTGCCCTTAATCCGGACAAATAAGCTCTTTCGGGTATCCTATATCCAGCACCTTCAATACTCCGACGTTCGGCTGGGCATGAGCGGCAAGCAGACCGCGTTTGGCCAGCCCCAGAGTCAATGTCCAGCCGGCTTTTATAAAAACTCCGCTATGATAACCGGTTTCAGGGTCTATACCGGAAGGGATGTCAATTGCAGTTATGGGTTTTCCTGATTTATTCATAAGCTGTATAACTCTTTTTAACACGCCCACCGGTTTGCCTACGGAACCCGTGCCCAACAGCGCATCTACGGCGATTGTGCACGACGCCAGAGATTTCTCCAGAACGGCCAAGTCATAATCTATAAAATTTATTGCCACGCCGTTTTCCTGCGCCCTTTTAATATTAAGAACTGTAAGCGCGCCGAATTCTTTGCCGCTTTTAGGCGATATCAAAAAAACCTCGCATACCGCTCCCCGTTTCCTTAAAACCCTTGCCGCCACCAGACCGTCTCCGCCGTTATTGCCTCTCCCGCAGCATATTACGGCGCGTATGTTTTCACCGGCCTCCGCAAGCGCCGGCGCCGCAATTTTAAGAATTTCACCGGCCGCGGCCGCGCCGGCATTTTCCATAAGAGTTTCCTGAGCTATTCCATATTCGGAAGTCGCTCTGGCGTCCAGTTCGCGCATTTTTTCAACTCCTGCCACAGGCAGGCCTTCGTAATTTTCCGGTATCGGCGCTTTCCCCATAATTTCCCCTCTGTATTATTTTCTTCGTAATTTAAGCCAGCTTTGGAAATCTTTATAACTCAGGCAGTTTAAAATATCTTTTTTCTCCAACCCCGCGCGCCTTGCCACAATAACCGCCTGCCTCATAAACTGAAACTGCGCTGCTGAATGAGCGTCTGTTGAAAGAATAACCGGTATCCCGGCCTCTTTGGCTCTGCGCGCGGTTATATCGGTCAAATCCTGCCTGTCCGGCTGTCCGTTTATCTCAAAAGCGGTTTTGTTTTCAAGAGCCGCAGAAAACACTTTTTCCAAATTAACGCCGTAGCCCTGTCTTTTTCCCAAAAGACGGCCTGACAAATGGGCTATTATGTCAACCGCGGGATTTTTTATCGCGGTTATAATTCTTTCAGTCATGGCGTCTTCGTTCATCTTAAGCAGATTGTGGACAGCCGCTATAACCACATCCACTTCCGCCAACTGCTCATCCGAAAAATCAAGTCTGCCGTCTTTAAATATCTCTATCTCAAGAGAGCGCATAAACCGCGCTGATGAATTTTTCCTGTTCAGCTCCGCTATTTTATCTTTGGAGACCTTGAATTTTTCAAAATTCAGGCCGTGCGCAACGCCCAGACCATGGGAATGGTCGCCTATGGCGGTCCACTCCCATCCCATTTTAAGCGCGGCAAGCGCCATCTCCTCAAGGGAATTGGCTCCGTCCGTAAGAGCGGTATGATTATGAACGTCCCCACGGATATCGCTTTCTTCCACAAGCACAGGCAGGCTGTTTCGCACCGCAGTTTCAATTTCCCCCCTCCCTTCCCTGAGTTCGGGCGGAATATACTGCAGGCCCAATTTGGAATATATCTCTTCCTCGTTTTTAGAGGCGGCGGGGGTTTCATGTTTTGCGTCTGAAATTCTGAAAAGGCCGTATTCATTAAGGGTATAGCCTTGTTTTAACGCCAGTTCCCGCAACTCCACATTATGCTCTTTTGAGCCGGTGAAATACTGCCAGGCCGCGCCGAAAGAATTTTCAGGAACAACCCGCAAATCGCATTGTATTCCCGATTTAAGCCGCACGGAGGCCTTTGACGGCCCCGCGGCAAGAATCCTTTCCGCCTGCGGCAGTTTTGTAAACCCCTGAATCAGGCTTTCAGCCCGGCCGCAGGCAAGTATGTCTATATCGCCTATCGTTTCTTTCCCGCGCCTTAGACTTCCGGCTATTTCAGCGCGGGCCGCGCCCATGGCTCTTACCGCAGACAAAATTTCACCGGCTATAACGGCGGCATCCCAATATACCTTGCGCCCGGCTCCGTCTTTCTGGACAAAAACAACTCCGTCCAAAATATTGCGCTCTGTTTTTTCGCCGAATCCTTCCAGATCTTTAAGCCTGCCTTTCTGCGCGGCTTCTTTAAGTTTCTCCATGGAATCAATGCCGAGCTTTTCAAAAAGAACGCCGGCGCGTTTAGGCCCTATTCCCTGTATTTTTATGATCTCGTAGATTCCGGGAGGGAATTTTTTTCTGAGCTGTTCAAGCTCCGGAAAAAGACCGGTGGAAATTATGTCGCGTATATGAGCGGAGATTTTAGGGCCTATGCCGTGTATTTCGGAAAGTTTTTCCGCGGGCAGGTCTTTTATCTCGGACGCAAGGCCTTCTACGGCCTGAGCCGCTTTTTGATAAGCGCGTATCCTGAACTGGTTTTCTCCCGCCAGCTCGAGAAGAAGCGCCGTCTCGGATAAAAACCCGGCCACAGCCGAATTAGATATATTCTGCGTCATTGGAAATATCCTAATATCTCCCAGTGTCCGCCTTTATCATGACCAACGCGGCAGATCTGGCCTTTCTTTTGCATTTTGCTTAGATGATACTTTATGCCGTCTTCGGTTAAACTGATAATCTCTGATAATTCTTTTCTGGTAATTGCGGGGTTTTTCCTTATTTCTTCAATAATTTTCTGGGTAGTTTTCTGGGTAGTTTTCTGGGTAGTTTTCCCTACAGTTTCTACGAATTTTTTCGGCCGCGCAAACTCAATAAAAAAGAACTCGTCGCTTGAAATCTTGGGAAAAGGAAGACCTGCCTTTTCCATGCTCTCGCGAATACGCTTAAACCCAGACCCCATTCGTTCAACACGGTGCATGCGGGCAAAAATGTCGGCAATCAGTTCATTGCGCCGAATAGACAGGTCTCCCAATTTATCCTTGCTCATGCCATCCGGAAAACCTCCCGGATTTTTTATGATGACACGGTCATCGTGAACCTCAACCATGATGCTGGTGCCGCGAACGCTATAATCGCGATGAATAAGAGCATTGGCTGCCGCCTCGCGCAAAGCCTCCAGCGGAATTTCATAAATATCTTTTCGATCCAGCCCTTTTATTTCTGTTCTAACGCTTAAATGCCTCTTTAAGAAAATCATTGCCTCCTGATACTGAGTCCACAAATCATCCTGCACATCTTTGCGGTCAATAATATCCACACGGTTCGTTCCTTTGAAAGAAACGAGGATAGTTTCGCACTGAATGATATGGCGGCGGGGCTCG
>CAZFMJ010000005.1:5139-18972 GCA_964520045.1 uncultured Elusimicrobiales bacterium
CTTTATGCCGTCTTTAACGGCGAGGTTAAGACTCGCGAGAACATCCTGCGGATTGATGTTGTCAGCGCTTATCCCTGCTTCCTTAAAAAATGTCGCGATTTTCTCTTTTGAAATATCGCCCCATGAAATGTCGTTACATATACGCTCTTCATATGAAATTGTATAGGCTTTCTTAAACAAAAGTCCGACCTCTTTTTGCGTCATTTTCTGCGTTACGGCATCAAGCCTGCGGAAATAGCCCGAAGAACAGCTGTATGGCTTTTCCTCGCCTTCAGGAACTTCAATAACTACTGCTTTTTCAATTTGAGAAATTTTTGGGATTGCAATATGCGGCTCACAATTTCTGGCAAGCGACAATATTTCGGCCTTCATCTGATTGGTAAGCTTTTCGCCGGTGATTTTTCCCAAGTCATTAACGCCCAAAATAATAAAACCGCCCTTGCTGTTTGCCAGAGCAATAATATCCCGGTCAATTTTTGGCGTATATTTTTCCTTAAACTCAACCGTTAATCCTTCTCCTTCGGCAATGTGAAGATTAAAATCAGTCAATTTCATGCCCAAGCCTTTTGCAATTCTTTATTATCCCGCTTTCCGTTATTTTTATTTCTTACACCACAAGCAGGGCAAGCCAGAGGATGCCGAATAAAACTACCGACATGCAGATGCCTGCGGTAAGCAGATAAGGAATCGTCACGGCAAAGAATGCGGTAAATCTCCCTACGCCGTACATATGCTTTATAAATTCCGTTTTCAGATATATATTGACCGCGCTCACGGCTATAAAGAAAACAGCCGACAAACCGGCGCTTGCCGGGAGCAGACTGTTATATATGGCTAAAGGGACAAGCAGAGTCCACGCCAAATCGCTTATCCCGAACAGCACGAAAAGACCGGCGGCCGTTCCGCTGTGCCCCGACATATCCAGAAACGAATGGGCGATGGAAGAAAATATAAATCCCGCGGCCGCCTGAATGAGAAAAATCGTTAAGATCACGAACAAACATTCGCCCAAGGACTGCGCGGACACGCGCAATCCGCTCATAAAAAAAAGGCCTGCGGCTCCGGCAAAATACGCGGACATGGCGGCGAAGACGGGCCGGTTTTTGTTTATGCCGTCGATACCGCGTCTGCAGTCGGAAGAAAGCCCGGCGATTATATTTATCAGTTCCATATATATTCCAATTTCGGATAGGATGTTTTCAAAGAACCCGCCAGATTAAGCAGTCCTTCTCCCCCGCCGAACTTCGAATCAAGCGCCGAAATAATCTGGTCCCATGGGCTGACATCTTTGATTATACGCGGATTTTTGCCTATGCCCGCCAATTCTCCCGCCAGAGCGGCGGCTTCCTTTGCTCCGCCGAGTTTGTCCACCAGCTTTGCCGCAAGCGCCTGCCTGCCGGTGAATATCCTGCCGTCCGCGAGAGAAGGAAGATTTTCTTCCGGTATTTTTCTACCCTCGCGCACAGCGTCCAAGAACTGCGCATAAGCGTCGTCTATAACGGACTGAAGAATTTTTCTTTCCTCATCGGTCATCGCGCGCGTGATAGAGCCTATGTCTTTATGTTTGCCCGATTTTATAACTTCGGTTTTAAAGCCTATTTTCTTCAAAAGCCCCTCCGCATTGCCGGTCTGGAAAATAACGCCGATAGATCCCGTAAGGGTGCCGGGATGGGCGACTATTTCATTGCATGCCGTCGCTATATAATAACCGCCGGAGGCGGCAACGTCCCCGAACACCGCCACTACCGGTTTTTTTAGCTCATTTCTCACTCTTTTTATTTCCGAATGAATCTCCTGCACCGCGCCCACGCTGCCTCCCGGGGAATTTATCTCAATGACCAGCGCTTTTACATCCTTCCTTTCCGCGATCGAGCGTATGCGCTTTACCCACTGCTGAACGCCCCCCCTTTCCCACGGATTCATCTCCTGCGAATCATATATCGCCCCGCGTATTGAAACCCACCCGATACCGTCCCCTTTGGCGGAAACGATAGAAGACACGTTTATAAGTTTATCCTTGCTTCTTTCCGCCGATTTTGTTTCCCCTCCGCTTTTAAGCGCCAGAAACAATCCAGCCAAAACCGAAAGCCCGTAAAATACGGCGGCCGCTTTTACCCAGCCTTTAGCGGTTAAAGATTTTTTTTCCGGAACTTCGCTCTGTCTATTTGTTTCCAATTCGTCTTCCATTTTTCCTCCTATATTATACCCGCTCAACTATTAAAATATAGAACGCTGATAACACTGATCTTTTATGATTCAATATGATTTTCTAGTTTGGAAAAACTTTTCCAAAAACCAATAATTAAGAGCACTATTTTATAAAAAGCGCCGATAATTTTTTTATGACTTCTATATATTTATAATTATCCGCGTTCATCATATTTATCCGCGTCATCTGCGTTCCATGTGTTGCTGCTGAGCAACTATTCAATATCACTCCTATATCTGCGAAGCGTCGATTATGCGGTTGCGGCCTTTCTGCTTTGCGCAGTACATGGCGGTATCCGCTTTCTTCACTATCTCTTCCACGGCTTGTCCGTCCCTCGGGAAATGAGCTATGCCGATAGAAACCGTCACTCCGACCGTCTCAAGCCCCTGCGCGAATTTTTCCCTTTCAATTCTGGAGCGGATCATTTCAGCCTTGCGCAATACTCCGGCGGAATCCGCTCTTGGCAGAAGCACGGAAAACTCCTCCCCGCCGTATCTTGCCACAAAGTCAGTTTCATAAACGCTGGATTTCAATATTTCGCCCATGCGCCTGAGCACCGCGTCCCCGAACTGATGGCCGTAGTCGTCATTGAGTTTTTTAAAATGGTCTATATCCAGAATCATAAGGCAATAAGTCGACATGAACGCCTTGGCCCTCAATGTCTCGTCTTTGAGCCTTTCATCCAGCACGCTTCTTCTGAAAACTCCGGTAAGCCCGTCTATCTGGGACAGCCATTCCACCTGCTGAAACAATTTAAGTCTTTTCAGGGCAAATGCTATTTCATCTCCGAAACGGCGCAGTCTGGCGAGAAATTCCTGTTTTGCGGAGAGCCCCGCACCTGAGCCGGGCACAACGGCGGACAGGCATCCTATAAGTCCGTTCGCATCAAGGATCGGCGAAACCGCCAAAACAGCAGGACCTTCTAAAATAAACGGCGCGGAAAAATCGTGTCCGGCCTTTTCCGCGGCTTTAAGCAGTCCGCTCCAATTTTCAAGCGCGGAATTATTACGGGACTGGCCGGCAGCTTTCTCAAGACTGCCCGAGTTATGCAGGTCCTGCAGATAAAGCGCGAATTCATCCGTTTCCAGATAATCCTTGATGCATCCCTCTATCCGCGGCTTTACGGTGCTTATGTCAAAGGTCTCGGACAGGCTCTTTATCGCGGTGTATACGGCGCGGGATTTCTTCTGCTCATTCTGCAAACTTGCCAGCTCAGCCTTTACCGCGGAAATCCCGCCTTCCAGTTCTTTTTTCATCGAATGCAGACGGTTTATTTCGCTGTTAAATCCGGAAGTTTTGTTTCCGGAGTCAGGCAAAATATAAAAACCGTATACCACGCCTAAAATACCCCATGCCGAAACTGCGGCAAACGGCAGGTGGGGACCGGTATAAACCGCGGCAAAAACCGCGATAAACACAGCCGTCCAGACAGCGCCTAAAATCATGCCGGCCTTTTTCCAAAAAACGGCCAAAATCATTCCGATGGAGGGTCCGGCGGACAAAGCAAGGAGGCATATAAATTCATTCATATTTTACTCTGAGGTCACGCAGTTTCTTCCTCCGGCTTTGGACCTGTAAAGACGCTCATCAGCCGACCTTACCAGCTGGCTGGCGGTTGTGGCGTCATGAGGGAAACTTGCGACTCCAAAACTCATTGTCACTTTTGTTCTGCGCCCGTCAAAAACAAAGGGCTCGTTTTCTACCGCATTCCTGAAATTTTGCGCTGTTTCATGAGCGCGGATTTTGTCCGTAGCCGGAAGTATAACCGCGAATTCTTCTCCGCCGTAGCGGGCGACGCAGTCAACTTCCCTGCTGTGCCTGGTTAATAATGCCGCCGTGTTTTTCAGCACTAAATCTCCCGCCTGGTGGCCGAAAGTGTCATTATAATGCTTAAAATGATCTATATCTCCGATAATAAGGGAAAAAACAGCCTGACTTCTGCCGGCGCGCAGTATCTCATCCTGCAGTCTCTGCTGAAAAGCCCTGTGTGTAAAAAGCTGGGTAAGGCCGTCATGAATTGCAAGCTCCTGCACCCTGTTATAAAGGTATAAATTTTCCATTGAAACAGCGGTTAAAGTTCCCAGAAGATCAGCAATTCTCAAATCTTCGCTTTGAAAAGCTCCCGTCTTAGGAGAAGAAAGCCGTATGAACCCGGCCACGCTCTGAAGCACGCGCAGAGGCACCACTATCGCTGATTTTTCGCCGGTCTGCTGATTTGCCGGAACTCCCCCTGAAGCCGCAAATCGCCTGTCATTGGGAATGTCATTGGCAAGCAACGGCACATTTCTCTGCAGCGCCCAGTTTTCCAAACCGTCTTTAGGCGCTCCCGCCACGATACTGCAGGCGATTGACGGAAAATAACGGTTAAGCAGGTTTGTAAGTTTTACGCGGACATCGTCCATGTTGACGGCCGAAGCCAGCGTGGCAATAGCTTCGGAAAGGCCGGATTCGAACTGAGACTGATGCAGAATGCCTTCTTTATGGCGCAGATATGAATCCAAATCATGCTTTAGACCGTTTATTGTTTTATTATGCTTTTGTATTTCCACTCCGATTTCCCGCATGGCATTTTCGCCCTTTTTATGGGCTTTGGAAATGGCCAGCATAGCCGTCCATATTATCAGAATTTCGGAGATGATGCCCGCCGCCCGCATCCCCGCGGAATAATAAGCGTTTGCCCTGCCCATAAGCATGACGCCCGCCATCGTAACAAGAAAAACAAAAATAACCTGAATTTCTGTTTCTTTCCATAAGTCCGCCAGCAAAAAAAGCAATCCATAAAGCGGAAAAATCCAAAGAACATACTGGGGATATTTCCACAGCATAAATGTGACACCTGTGAAAAACACCGCAAGACTGAATATGCTTAAAAGCCTTTTTACGCCCATATTACAAGAATCCCTCTTTTCCCCGACACCCTATTCTCCCATATTTGAAACACAAATTCCCCTATTTTAGCATGCACTGCTTATAAATAATTCAGCATGACCGTTTTTTTAAGTAAGACGGTGGAAGATAAAGGGTTAAAGGGAACAAATCTGTTTTATTTTTACCATTTACCATCTACCGTCTAACATCTACCCCACTATGACCGCAAAGGCGGTCATAGTGAGAAATGAGTTCCTCTTTGCCCGACCGGGGCATTCTTTTAATCTGCGCTTCGCGGATAAGAGCTTTGGAATGAGTCAGCTTCTTCTGCTGAAACAGCAGTTTAACCGGAAGCCGGGTTCTGGTATAGGCCGCCCCTTTTCCGCATGCATGTTTATTTATCCGCGCCTCCACATCTTTCGCAATCCCCGTGTATAATGTCCCATCCCCGCATCTGAGGATATAAACTGTCCACTCCCGGCATCCGGCCTTAGTCATCCCGCGTATCATTTTTAAGTATTTCGCCTGCATAATTTTATTATTCAATAAATCTGAATACTAGCCGCTCTCTTTAATTAGTTTATACTTACTTTTGAACAACTAAATAAACAACGTCCCGACGGAGAATATAAAACCAATTAATTACTTTTCAATTACTTTCACAGCTAATTCTCAATGGCCAGAACGCGGTTTACCCACAAAACGAATTTTGCCAGATTCTCGCAGTTCGGTCAGTAAATTGTTTATATCAGACCGCTTGGCATTCAGTGCATCTGCAAAATCTCTGACATAGCCTTTGTTGTTACGCCGCTATTCCGCGAATCATTATCCCGCATCCACGGGAATTACGTATTGTGTCCCCCGAATTCCAATTCGGACGAACCTTTGCTACTGTCTGAATCACAAAACCGGCGTAAAATTCCTCTTGACATTTTTTTATAGACTGCTATACTTATAGAGGACTGGGAATTCCCGGTCGGTAAAAGACCCTGGTTATTCGGGGTCTTTTATTTTTTTAAGGAAATACCTTAAGTCCTTTTATCACACCTCCGCTTTTATATAGTTTTGTCTTAACAATATCGTAAGCCGGATTAGGTTTCGCCGGGTTTGATATATAGCGCGCAATTGGATAGGCCGCAAGGTCAGCCAGTTGCGTCCCTATGATATTGGCTTCTTTTTTCTTAAAAGTGAGATTAAAATTTATTTTCTTGAAACGGGCAGCTGGATTATATTCGGTGCCTTCATCGATTATTCTCCGAAAAGTCAGCTCAAGACTGTTATCTTCCCTCCTCCCTCGAGCCTCTGCGATTATTTGAAGGTTGTCCTGACCTTGTTGTTCTAAAAAAGCAAGAAGCCTTTCCATTGCGAACTTCAGCGCCAAATCATAAGGGTTATCGGCATTTTGTCCATATCTTTCTTTATGCGCCTGCTTGCGTATCACAGTGGCAATCAACATATAGTCGTTCTTAGACATAATTTGATTCATGCGGTCAATAAACAGGCTTCGCTTGGCTGGAATTGTGAGAAAAGTAAAATCACCAGAGGCTTTACGGATATCGCGAGAATGGAAGATAATTCCCTCATGGCCGAAATAATCAAATTTTAATCTATAAATATCGGGAACGATTGCGTTGATGTACACATTTAAATCAACGACACAAAAAACCAACACAAACAACGGAAAATCCTTATCAATCAGTTCAAGTGAATGATCTCCTGATTCATCCAAATATGCGATAAAAGGCATGGTTAAAGTTCTCCATTATAGTCCCACATAAACTTCCCGTTGAGGCTGTCCCGTCATCTCGAAACGGGTATCCAGTTTCTCGCGGAAATAGCCCATGGGGCCTTCCACATGGTCAAAAAAAGTCCCATCGATGCGGCGGTCATCCACAATAAGAGTTTCGCCCATGAACCGGCCGATTTTAAGCATAGCTTGACTGTAAAACTTTTTTTCGCCGGGACGGCTGAGTTTGAAAAAGGTATAAAGTCCTTTATCCCATTTGCCTTTTGGACCGTTGCAGGCGGAGCAGGCATATATCTGGTTTTGCCCGTTTGCCTCTTTGCCATCGCCGGATTTAGACACGCTTCTGCAATAATCTTGGCATAGCAAATAGTTACGCTGCTATTCCGCAAATCAGCATTCCATATCCACGGGAATTACGTATTGTGTCCCCCGAATTAATTTCTGAATTCCTGAATTCTGAGCATCCCCCCGTGTTACACAGCTCCCGCGATATTATAATTTATTTTTTCCTCCCTTCAAGGCGCTTTATCGCGCGGTCAAAATCACTTTCATAAAGCCGGTCTTGAATGACGTTGTATTTCTCAAACTCAAACTCTGCGAATGCTTTGGCAATTTCGGCGCTTATTTTTCCGGGATTACCGAGTATTTCCCGTTCGTTAAACTGTAAAAACGCATCCAGTTTCTGAATCCAATCGGACATATACATGACCATCCGTTTATTTGCCTGCATTTCAGCGTAGTCCAAGTACATGGTTACAATCCGATTTAGAGTGAGCGTTTAATTCTTCTTTGTTAAGATAGTTTTTAGCAATAGACACATCTGTTTTTCGTATGCACCCGTTTGGACTGTTTTTCCACGAAGTAAGCCCCATATTTCTCTTATTACTGTCTGCCCGCGAATGAATAATTTCCGCGGCAGTTTGCTTACTAATCGCCCAGTGTAATTTATTCTGAACAGTCGCAAAAAAAAGCTTTGTCTCTTCGCTGGTTTTATGATAATCAGCGCTGCATTGCGAGTAAATATCGGTGATCTTCTGATAAAAACGCCGCTCATTTGATCTGATGTCCCTTATCCTAGCTAACTGCTCTTCGAAATAATCTTCACCAAAAACATTATCCGGGTTCTTGAGACGCTCATCATCCATAGTAAAGCCCTTGATGATGTATTCTTTCAAGCGCGCTGTTGCCCAAATGCGGAATAATGTAGCCTGCTTGGAATTTACACGATAACCGACTGAAAGAATGGCATCTAGATTATAAAACTCCACATTTCTCGCTACTTGCCTTGCGCCTTCTTTTTGAACTTGTGCAATTTTTGCACAAGTTGAATCCTTATCCAACTCGCCTTCCAGAAAAATATTTTGGAGATGTTTTGTCACCACGCTTCTTTCCACGCCAAAAAGCTTTGCAATTTTTGCCTGAGTAAGCCATATATTTTCGTCGCGCAGAAAGATTTCAACTCTCACCTTGCCATTGGGCGTGGTGTACAGCAGAAACTCTGTAAAACTATTATTTAGCGCTAAAGATTTATTCTTTTTCGTCATTTCATACTTCCTTCCACGATGGCGATTTCGGATGGGGTGAGGCCGTAGAGTTTGTAGACCAGTTGGTCTATTTGTTTTTCCAAATCGGTCGTGTCTGCGTCAGGGTTTTTGAATTTCAGGCGCAGTATTTTGTTTATCAATATCACGAATTTATTTTGTTCATCAGACGCAGGTGCTTTTAACGGCAAAGCCAAGAGCGGTTCCTTATCTATTTGATAATTATGCCCCTGCATTTTACCTTTGTGTTTCAGCCAGAAGGCGATTAGTTTGGAGTTTAATAGCGCAGTTAAGAATTTTTGATTCACACGGTCGGTCTTAATGACATAAAAGGTTGCCGAAACATAACAATCAAAATCCGTATAGGTGAAGGTCGGAGCGACACACTTGCGAACAGCTATAATTTTATCACCCTTAAAAAATCTCTCGTCCCGCGCACGATGTAAACCATAAGGTTTATTATCAGATGTGATTACATCAGCGAACTGGTCCAAATGCTTTTTAATATTAGGATATGGCTTGATATTGGTAGGATTCTTAAAGCTGGAATCAGTATATATCACCCACTCACTGTTTTGCGGATTACCGTAATACCTTAAAAGTTCCCTGGTTGTGTGAGCCGGTTTTATAAGTTTTAATTCTTGTTTTGTGAACGCAATGGATTTTTTTTGTTTAGAGCTCAACACAAATATTCCATCGCCTTTTTTAAACCCACCCCCCAAAATTTGCTGACGTTCCCTATTCACTATATCATGGTGGTGGTGTATGCCATTGGCGACCTCTTTTTCGGTGAGACAGAAGTTGCTTTGTTGGACAACTTTTTTGAAAAGATCTTCCGTGTCGGAGTCGCTGAAACTTAAAATTGTATTTACGACATTCTGCCTGCTTATTTGTGGATTGAGATATTCGGTTTTATGGGTAACTCTGCGCTCCAATAAATCCACAACGTCGTTTAAGGATGTATCGGCACCTTGAAGCTTTCGAAAATCAAAAATGTAATTATCCGTATACCTGTCAGCTTGAAATAACATAATCATTGTTTGAATATCTGCTGCCTCAAACACTTTGTAGTCGCCAAAATCAATCAGGTTCATAATTCTTGCATCTAAAATAACTTTATTGCGCATCTTTGATGCCCCATAACTGGTAACCCAGTTATTCTGCGCAATAAAAGTGAGCACCCCTATTGAAGGCCTCAAAAAATCCAGTCCTTTACAAGTGAATAAATACCAAATATCCATTTTGCCTTGGAAATACGGAGATCCACGCAGACCGTTAAACGCATTGCGATTGACATATTCTTTCACATACGGCGGATTGGCGACAACCACGTCAAAACCTTTTTTTTCGCGGAAAACCTCTGAGAAATGCAGTTTCCAGAGGAAAAACGGTTTTGTGTTTGCCTGCCTGTATTTGGCCAGCGTTTTGAGAGCAGAAGTTTTGCGTTCTTCTTTTAGAGTTATTTCTATAAGCTCCCATTCAAGCGTGTCTATCCGTTTATGGATGGCGTCCTTTTGGCTTTTTTGCGAGGCCTCAAAAAATTCCAAATGCAATTTCTGAAGCTCTTCAACTTTTTTGCGGGCTTCGTTCATTTCATCAAACAAAAACGGTCCCTCGGATTTATTTTTACCGGCCTCAATCTTTGCGAGCGATTTTTTTATTTGTTGAAGCTCATTATCCAGCCGCGCCTTTTCTGCCGCCGTAAGTTTTCCATCGGAATGCAGTCCGACATACTCCCGCTGGATTTTATTTTGACGTTTTTCCAGCTCTGCTACCTGCTCTTTTTCTAAATCTGTGCCAAAGATAAATTTTTCGTCAAACAGTTTTATGCCCTCATATTCCTCAAGCAGGCTATTGCCCTGCATGATTTTATAGTCAAGGTTCGGAAGCGGTTTGATATGCTTGATATCGTCTTCATCCACCACCAGCGAAAGCCAGAGCCGGAGTTTTGCTATTTCCACCGCGCTTGGGTCAATGTCAACTCCGTAAAGATTGTTATGTATGGCGTGATGCTTAAATTCGTAAGACGTTCTGGCAGTTTTACTGCCAAGATAGGCGGTCAGCGTTTTTCTTGCACGGACAATCTCGCTCATCATGCCGACAAGAAACGCGCCGGAACCCACCGCGGGATCGCATACTTTTATATCGGCAAGCTTTGTGTCCAGCAGTTCGGCATTTTCGCGTATTGAAGGCGGCAATTTGTAGGAATAGGCCTCGGTTTCCTTGCCTTTTGCCTCAACGCGGGCATCATGCTCAAGCGCGGTTTCGCCGTATTTGATAAAAGTTTCAACATCAGCTTCGGACACTTTCCCGTCCAGCTCATTTGCCAGATAATAAATCAGGCTTTGCCGGCACATATAGTGGACTATTTCGCGCGGGGTATAATATGTGCCTTTAGATTTGCGGTCTTTTACTTCCAGCAGGTTTTCAAACACCTTGCCCAGCATTTCAGGGTCAATGGCTACTTCCTTTTCCAATGGCTCATCTTCTTTGACAGTAAAGTTATACCTATCAAAAACATCAAGGATGCCTGTGCCGGTATCGCCTTCTGAGGTTTTATATGTGTTTGAAAACAGCTCGTTTGGAAGCGTTATATCCGTGTGAACCCAGTCATAGTTGTTTATAGGGTCAAATAGGCCGCCGTTTAGGAAAGGAATTTTGCAGTTAAATTGGTTGTAAAAGTTACAGTCCCGCTCGCGGGCCAGCGCCTCATAAAACAGCGGTTCCAGAATATCATTAAAAAAATTAGCATAGCCCGCGGCATCTTTGTTGAAAAGCTTCCGAAGGAAGTTTTTATGGCCGGCGCCCCAGTCCGCATCCCGTCCCACGCCGAACCAGCCCTTTCGCTGAAGGAAGTACAGGAATACTATCTGCCCAAGCAGTTTTTTGGCAAAATCAGCTGTTTCAACGCCCTGTTTCTCAAATTCCGCCCGGATTTTGGAATTTTCAGAAACCAGTTTGTCCAGTGCTTCGCGGACTTCCAGAAACAGTCCTCTGTATTTTTCAAAAAACTCCTTTGTGACTTTTTCTATGCTAAAAGAATCTTCAAGCTCAGAAAGCAGCGGCGTATGCTTATCGTCCGCAAGCAGGGGCAAAAGCCGGCTCTGCGCTGTATGGCTGTTTTCCTGCGCGCCCACCAAAAAAGAATATCTGCGGGCGGGGGTAAACTCTTCTTTTGCTTTGAGCCTGCCTTTGCAGGTCTGCTCCAGCTTATATTCCATCTTTACAAATGAAAACCGCCAGTCGGATATATCCGGCGAAACAAAAGCCGCAATGGCGGCATCTTTGGCATTGCGGTCTTTGAGATAGCGGGCTATAAAATTACGCTGTGCGGTTCTGGCGCGCTCAAGCGAGGATTCTTTTTGCAGGTGGACAACAAGAATATCAATCTTTTTATCTTCAGGATCGGTATATGTGGCAAGCCGTTCATAATTCTTGATATAGGGACGGAATATCTCAGGCAGATATGCGCCCTGTATTGGCGGAAAAGCCTTGCCCGTATCCAGCTTTTTGCAGATTTCTTTTGCAAGACGAGCGAACCCTTCCTTATCAAAAGGCTGTTCTAATATTTCTTTTATGATTTTTACTTTTACCGCTTCCGTTTTATTCATCATGCCGCAATTCTTTTTTTCTTCGTCCAGACAGAAAATTTTTACCCGTAACTACCGGACGGCCAAGCCTTTTTTCAAGTTTCCGGCGGGCTATCCCCGCTATTTCTCCGCCCTCTTTGGCATCGGTTCTCAATTTGGGCACTCCGCGAGAATCTTCGGTGCGGTGAATT
The DNA here is from genome assembly GCA_964520045.1 of uncultured Elusimicrobiales bacterium. Classification (GTDB taxonomy): domain Bacteria; phylum Elusimicrobiota; class Elusimicrobia; order Elusimicrobiales; family CAZFMJ01; genus CAZFMJ01. Next base: position 17,286 of record CAZFMJ010000005.1, read on the forward strand.
TCCGCAGCCGCCCGTTCCCCAAGCATAGTGAATATAAGCTCAAAATCATCCATGTGGTCGCGCAGGTTTTCCCGCTTCAAGCCCTTCAATTCCTTGTATTCGCTCGGGGTTATGCCGAAAGCGGCTTTTGATATTTCAGCAGTCAGTATTTCATAGTCCCTATCCTCTTCCGCTCCCCTTTTTTTCCATTCATCCGTCAGTTCAGCGCGGATAACTATGCCGCGCATTCTTTTTTCAATCCAATCTTCCGAATATCCTTTCAATTTATAAAGTGTTCTTGTTCTTTTAGCCGCCAATTCCGGATTTTCTATTTCCTGAATCCGCTCATAACCGACCTTTGCCAGCCAGCGCTTAAAAGGCTCTGCTTTTGGAGAGTGGATAGACTGAATTATCCTGAAAATTCCTTCTGTATTGGCGCAATTCATTTTCTGAACACCACCTTCAGTAGGGACTTCAAGGGTATGTACAATTTGTACCCACCCTTCCGCCAATTTAGTGTCGCGCTGTTTCATTTTCTGTATATATTGTTTTGAGTCCCTTGATTCTGTAAGAGCCGCCACAACATCCTCAACAACAAACCACCATTCTTCGTTGTGGATAGTCCTGCGTATTTTTTTACCCCGGAAAAGAGCCATCTGGGATTCATTGCCCATTTTATTCTCCCTTAGAAAAATATTCCGAAAGTATAACTTCGCTGGGGCTGTTGGTATTGCCGGAGGAATCAATCAAATGACCCTCCATAAGTCGGCGCGGCACATATTTTTGGACCAAAGCGAGTATCTTAAGAGGATTAACAGCATTGCCGCCGGATTTTACAGCCTTATTGAGCTCCAGCAAAGCCTTTTTTGTGGTCTGGCGCGGCAAGCCGCCCTCTTCCAGACGCTTCAGCAATTTTGCCAGATATGATTCCTGCTCATCCGTGAACTGTCGGAAATCGCGGATTGCTTTCAGTATGCGGATTATCTGGGTTGCGCTGTCGCGTCCGCCCCGAGCCGACGGCTCCGCGTCATCCGGCATGGTTGCCAACTCAAAAGCATGTTTATTTCTTTCTAACAGTTCAAAGAAATCATTCCCCCATGACGCGCGGGCGGTAGAAGTTTCAGCTTCTAACATCTGTGCGGCGGCCATGAAATCCAGCTCAGCGCAGCCGTCGCCGGCTGCGCTGAAAAATTTCTGTATTTTGCCTTTACGAAAATAGGTAAGCAAACTGCGCGCTGTGATTGCAATGGTCCTCGCTGTTCTGGCCTTTTTGGGTAAACGTTTGATTTTGGAAAACAGGTCGGGGTTTTTGTCCCTGATATCCCTGATAATTTGCAGATATTTCAACTCGGTATCATCAGCTTCGTCTTCGCCGGTAATAGTCTTACGGGACATCAGCCGGTTGAAGAGCTCATGTGATTCCACCGTTTCGCCATCGGTCAAAAGTCTGGCATCCGCGCCAAGCAAGGAGATAAAAGCGTGTATTTTAGCTTCCGCCGCTTCCCGGAGTTTTATCTGGTCATTGCCGTGCGTAGACGGAAAAAAATTGTAGGTATAGATAATTGGGAATGCGGTATCCACGCGGTTTATGCGGCCAACTCTCTGCATAAGGCGGGTGGGGTTCCACGGGATGTCGTAGTTGATTACCACATTAGCCCGATGCAGGTTTACGCCCTCAGATAAAACATCGGTCGCGACAAGCAATCTG
>CAZFMJ010000005.1:18982-66748 GCA_964520045.1 uncultured Elusimicrobiales bacterium
TTCCCGGATGCCCGCGCTGGATTGGCCTGTATAAGCCAGGACTTTGCCGGGATAATGCTCCTCCATCCGGCGCGCGATATAATCCGCGGTTTCTTTTGACTCGGTAAAAATTATCAGCTTGCTTTTCCTAAGCACCGCGTCTTCCCGTAATATTTTTATAAGCTCAAGAAGTTTGGGGTCGCGCTTAACTTCCGCCCACAAAGTTTTTATTTGATTGAGAACTTTTAAATCATTTTCCAAATCCTTAATGAATTTTTTATCAAACTCTGCGGCGGAATATTTTTCCGCTTTGTCTTCGTCTATCAGGCGTTGTATGGATTCAAAATCATTTTCCTCTATAAACTCGAAAATGCGGTTTATGTGTTTCTTGCTCGCATAGACATTGCCCTTTTGAAACTCTTTGATAAACAGCGCATACGAATGGATAAACCTGTCCAAACTGCTTCGGAACGCGTGGAAACTGCTTTCAAGGCGCTTGATAAGCAGTATTTTCATGAACTTGCCCATATTGGTTTGAGCAAGTTTTTCAGGCTGAGTCACTTCGCCTTTGTAATAGAGCAAAGGCGTATAGCGGGCGTATTTGAAATCGCCGGTAATCAGCTTTATCGTCGCGTCAAACACCCGCCCTTCTTTGTCATTTAACTTATAAAAAACGGGGGCTGGGTCTTCAACATCAGGGAATCTAAGATTCTGTTTTTTCAGGTCGCCGCTAAAATACCGCTCAATTTCTTTGCGGGTGCGCCGAACCATCAGATATTTCAGCGCCTTTTCCCGCACTTCTTTGGCATTCTGCTTTGATACGGCGATAAAATCTTCCCTATCTTTATGCCGATCCAGTTTATCCAACCCTTTTCGGAGCCGGGCAAAAAAAGCTTCAATGTCCGGCATGTTGGGGATTGTGCTCTTGCGGGCATTTTGAAAAAGTTTAATCTGGCTAAGAAGGTCTTTGGGTGAATTATTATATGGCGTCGCTGTGACCAAAATTACGCGCTTGCCCCGGCAAATTTGGGCCAGTTTTTCATAGGTTACATTGGATTCGCTGCGGAAGCGGTGAGCCTCGTCAATAAAAATGTTCTTGAATTTTTCCGTTCCGGCGGCCGCCAAATCATCAAGCTTGCCTATGGATTCAAAAGTAGCGGCGCGAACGCCGAAATCAGAGAATACATTGGGCCAGGAACCGGGATTGCTTTTTTCCAGCAGCATGGGCGGCGCCACGACCAGACTGCGCCCGTCTAATTGGTTTGCCAGCATCGCGGAAATATAAGTTTTGCCCAATCCCACGACATCGGAGATAAAAACACCGCCGTATTCTTCCAGAATTTTTTTTGCGTTTAGAACAGCCTGCTCCTGATACTCAAGTTTTTTGAATCCATGGGGAAGGTATTCAAAATAAACCTCGCCATTACGGCTTATTTCGTCCTTGAAATACTCATACAGGAATTTGAGGTAAAGTTCGTACGGCGTAACGGCGTCATTGAGCCACGTCTTTGTTTGAATAGTTTGGACATACTCGTCTTTTACGTCGACAGCGTCTTCCCAAAGCTCGTTAAATTTCCGCAGAGCGAAATCGTAATCGGCGCGGTTTTTAAGTTCGACATTAAATTCAAGATTATCAATTAATCCGGCTCGGGAAAAATTACTGGAGCCCGTAATTACCCTGCCCTTGTCGCGATCACCCTCGGCAAAGGTCATTATGTAAAGTTTGGCATGTATGTTCTGCGACGGGTATGCTTTTATTTCCAGTTTGCCGTTTTTTAGCCATTCCAGAAATTTATGAACACCCCGCTCAATACCGCTATTATCAGGGGAATGTTCCATCTCAGAAGCCACTTGACGGGTAAAATTCTCTTTCGCTTCCGCATGGGAAAACTGAAACGTCTCTTGGCGGGCTTGATTGATAAGTTGGACGGTATCGCGATTTGTGCCGATTCCGATTAAAATTCTTATTTTTTCGGTCTTTTCCAATGATTGGGAGAGGGAGTAGAAACCGGAAGTATAGAAATAACCGACAAGAACGTCAAAAAAACGCGTGTCTTTTACTAAAATCTTAAACCGCTCAAGGAGGCTGTGTCCGGTTTCATTAGTGATGAATGTTAAATCCGAACAGTCTGTCATAAAATTGGTGGAGGCGCCGGGATTCGCACCCGGGTCCGGCAATCGCAAAATCCGAATCACTACAGGCTTATCTCCGGTTTAGTCTCGCAGAACCCGCGGAACCGGAGAATCCAAAGGCTCTGCAAGCTCCGTTGAATTTAAACAGCGCGGGACGGAACAAGCCCGCTCTGCCGATCCCGCTTCTTGACGCCGGCTCCGGTCTAACGGGAGCAGACCGGACGGCGAGGCTCACTTAAGCGTGGGCCCAAGCCAGTTCGTTTGTGTTGGCTTTTGTGTTTTTGACCCTTTTTTACCTGGCCTGGTCAACCAGGGCCTGCAACCCGGATTTAACTTATCACCGTCGAACCTATTCGCCCCCATTTGTCGTGGTATTCGGCTTCCTGCCTCAACCATTTCCTCGCATTTGACCGCAAATGCTTCGGTCACGTCTTCTTCATTTCGGGCCGATTGATAATCGTCCCATGAAATTCATCGGGCAAGTTTCGCTTCGAAAGGGGTTTTGTTTTACCCTCTACCTTCTACCATTTACCGTTTACCATCTGCATTGCTCTTATTCTATAAAATAATCGTCTTGTTATCATGCCCTATTTTGTATAATACTGGAAAATCACAGCCATGACCAGATTGCTTGAAATCATACGGATATTGAAGGAAACTCTTGTTCAGCAAAGACGCTCCACAATATATTCCGCCGTATTTCTGATATTTTCCGCAGTATTTTCTTTCTCCTATATTCTGAGAACAATTCTTCTGGGTCTTCCCTCAATATTAATGCTTGAGGATTACACCCCGTCCATTACCACCAGAGTCTTTGATATAAATCAGCAGTTAATATCCGAGTTTTCCATAGAAAAAAGAGCCCTTATTCCCTTAAATAAAATACCGGTCGATATGCAGAACGCGGTCATAGCCATGGAAGACAACCGCTTCTTCAAACACTGGGGGGTATCGCCAAAAGGAATGATGCGCGCCGCCCTTAACGACATACTTCACAGAAAGGCGGCGCAGGGAGGCTCCACGATAACCCAGCAGCTTTCAAAGCTTATTTTTTTGAAACCGGAAAAAACCATTTCAAGAAAAATAAGGGAAATACTGCTTGCTCTTCAAATTGAACGCAATTTCAGCAAACCGGAGATACTTCAGCTTTATCTTAACCAGATATATTTCGGGAGCGGAGTATACGGAGTTCAGTCGGCCGGAAAACTTTACTTCGGAAAAGAAGTCGCGGATCTGACGCTGTCGGAATGCGCCCTTCTGGCCGGTCTCCTTCCGGCTCCCGAAACCTATTCGCCGTTCGCTCATCCCGACAGGGCAAAATTTCGCAGATCTCTGGTTTTAAGGCGGATGTATGAGGAAGGCTATATAACCCGCGAGGAAATGCGCCAATCAAACACAGAGACCATCCCTCAGTCTAAATCTTTTGTGACTTCCGCAAAAGCCGCGTATTTCATTGAATATATCAGGCAAATTCTAGAGCCTAAATACGGCTTTAACGCGCTTTGGAAAGGCGGACTCAACATTTATACTACGCTTGACCTGAACATACAGACCGCGGCGGAAACGATAATGGAGCAAAATCTCGCGGTGGCGGAAGCGGAAGCGGCCAAAGAAAGGGCGCGCAAAAATGAAATGACCCCGCCGGATGAAATCGACACGGCCACTCACACATGGCGGCTTCAGGGATCGTTTGTTTTACTGGATATAAAGACAGGCGGAATCCGCGCCATGATCGGCGGAAGAGATTATAAGGAAACGCAGTTTAACAGAACCACGCAGGCTTCGCGCCAGCCGGGCTCCACTTTTAAGCCTTTTGTATGGATGGCGGCTCTTATGAACGGATATACCGCAGCTTCCATAGTGCAGGACGCTCCGGTCGCTTATTATTACGACGGCAGAGATTGGCGGCTTCTTGAAGGGGCTACCGACCAGTATTCAATAGACGCGGCCATACAGCCTTTTGCCGGCAATAAAGACTTTAAAATATGGGTTCCCAATAATTTTGACGCAAAATTCATGGGGCCGATAACGCTGCGCAAGGGCTTGTCTCTGTCGCGCAACATGGCATCCATATATCTGGTTGACAAAATCGGCGCTTCGCTGGTTGTTGAAACGGCGAAAAAAGCGGGCATAACAAAGCAGCTTGAAGCCGTCCCCTCCATAGGGCTGGGCACGGCTGTGGTCTCCCCCCTTGAAATGGCAAATGCATTCGCCACTTTCGCAAACAGCGGGATACACACGGAGCCCTGCAGCGTGCTGAAAATCACCGACGCCCAGGGAAAAATTCTTGAAGAATATATCTCTTCGGAAAAAGAAGAATTTTCTCCGCAATATTCTTATTTAATCGTGAATTTAATGAAAGGGGTTGTGGAAAACGGCACCGCCAGATATGCGCGCAAACTCAGACGCCCCATAGCGGGCAAAACCGGAACTACCCAGGAAAACCGCGATTTATGGTTTATAGGCATGACTCCGGATGTGGCAGCGGCGGCATGGATGGGGTATGATGATTCCGCATCGCTCGGAGGAAAAGACTGGACTGGAGGCTCCACGGTACTGCCATGGTGGACGGCTATCATGGAAGAAGCGTTAAAAGATCAGCCGGTGCGCGATTTCCCCATACCTGAAGGCATTTTGTTCGCCAATATAGACGCAACCACCGGAAAGCTGGCTCTTCCCACCTGCAAAAACAGAATTCTTGAGGCATTCATAAAAGGCACCGAACCGAAAGAATTCTGCGATGTCGAGCACGAAGATTCTCCCGCAAATCAGTGACGACAAAAGACGGTAAACGGTAGACGGGAAATGGCAGAAGGGAACCGGCAAGCGGAAGATAAAAAACGTTTTTGTTTTACCGTCTACCTTCTCCCGTCTACCTTTTACCTTCTGCTTATTCAATCTGCTTTAAAAATTCGCGGACTATGCCGTTTTTGGGATTTATTTCCAAAGCCTTATTCCAAAACATCTTTGCCTTTGCTTTCTGATCCATAAGAAGGAAAGCGCTTCCCATTATTTCAAGAGCCGTTTCATTGCTGGGCTCCAAATCCAGCACATCCTGCGCCCTGCGTATGGCGAGATCGTATTTGCCGTCATAAACCGCCTGTCTGGCGTCATAAATCTTCTGATCTATGAATGTAAAGATTTCGGGGCCTTCGGGCTTTCTGGTCATTTCAGAGACACCGGCTTCGCGTTCCACAGTATTGAGCAGAGACAGCAGATTATCGCTCTTGGGATTTTTGTTGAAGGCGTGCCGGAGGGCATTCACGGCCGTCTTGCTGTCTTTGCCTTCCACATAGCCGATTATGCCTCTTCTAATAAGAGTCGCGCTCTCTTCCGCCCCAACCGCCTCCGGAACATAGCTCACCGCACCCTGCAGTCTGCCCAGCATTCTTTTTATTTCGGCATTGCCCGGATCGGCATCAATCGCCGCCTGGAATTTTTCCACTGTCTTAATGAAATTGCCCGCCTTGAAAGCCTGCATGCCCTGCTCGATAACATCCCTTACTTCCCTGCTATGCTCGGCGCGGTAAGATTCGCCGAGCTTTACCGAAAAAGAGAACCGGGTAGTGGTTCCCAGATCATGTATGCCCTGCGCTATATCCAGCCCCAGACTCCTGTATCTCAGCCCGAATCCGAAATCGGCTTCCTGCAGACCCGGCGCGCCAAGCATCCCGAAACGCAGTCCCCACCAATTCATAAGCCAGTACTCGCCGCCGAACCTCCAATTCATATCCGCGCTCTGAGGCTTTGCCACATCAAACCCGAAAATTAACCGGCCCTTAAAAAGGCTCAGCGCATTTCCGACTTTCAATATGACGGGAAGCTTATCATCGGTGTCTCCTGATTTGATGGTCACGGCGTTTTGAATGCCGAATGCCAAACGATACACGCTGCTGAATCTGCGCAGCATCGCCAAATCCACCGACTGAAAATTATCGCTTGAGGTGTCAAGGCTTCTTTGCAGGCTCTTTACCATAAAGCCGAATGATACTTTATCGCTGACATCCCGGCCCCATGAAAATCCCACCGCCCGCTCCGTATTGCTGAAGCTCCCGAGCTTGGAAACCCCTATTATTTCGTCGCCCGACGAATTTGTCTGAACGGCTATTTTTTCAAACCCGCCGCACTGAAGCTGGGTAACATTCACCGCCCACGTTCCGCGCGTGGGAGTGGGATTTGCGTATGTAAGGAATGAGAGGGAAGTCTTGGCGAAAAGATTGGCCTGCATCGAAGAAAATTCTTTACGCTCAAGCATGACCATGGCCGCCGGATTCCAATACGACGCGGTCGCGTCGTCGGCAATCGCAAAAAAGGCCCCCCCCATGCCGAGCGCCCTGGCCCCCGCGCCATAAGCCATAAACTGGCCCGGGATGCCGCCGCTCTGGGCAAAAATAATGGCGGGGAAAAATAACGCCCCAACAAAAACAAAAAAAAAAAAACCCCCGCCATAATAAAAAAATCTTTTCATTTTCAGTTCGGCAACCCGACCCTCCACCGCAGTGGAGTCGAAGCTTTGCGCCGCCGCCTTACAGCGACTTTGCTATTATCGTAAAAGGACTATGTTACAGACGCATTAAGTCCCTATATAAATAGTATAACAGATATTTTTGATTTGTCAAGGGGTATACTATTGACGCGTCAATGTATTACCCCTATTTTCCTTATTGCAGTCGCGCTGCCTCCGGAAGCATTAACTTTTATCTTGGCTATATATCCGCCCTTAGACACCTTGTTGCCGAGCCCGTTGGTCCCGTCCCATATTACAAAATTGGCGCCCCTGCGGCCCCCTTCCCCTCCGCTTGAAAACTTAAATTCCTTCACCGCATAGCCCAGCAGGTCATATATCGTAATTGTAACCTCGGCATTATCTCCGAGCGTATATGTTATAACCGTCCGGCTTTCAATTCCCGATTTACGGGGATCAAACGGATTGGGATAATTGCTTACTCCGGAAAGAACAGAGGCGCTCAATCCGGTAGCCACCGGCGATTCAAGCGTCGTCCATCCAGAGAAAACTCCGGCGCTGCTCATCGACCTGATGCGGTAGGTAAAGAACTGCCCTTTCCCCCTGGGCGATTCTCCGGGGAACGACGGATTGCCGATAAAATACGACGGCTTTATTGAAGACCGCACAAAAGGCAGGGAACGCCACACAACATTGGCCTGCAGATCTTCCGGCGCTCCGCCTCTTTCCTGCATTTCATAATACGACACCCCCGAAATCGCCTGAATCGACGGATCCCAGATTATTTCAAAACTCGTTGTCTCATCTCCGGATTTCACCTGCGGTTTCGGTATACCCGGATTAGTAGGCGCATTGGGATCAAACCTGAAAACAAACATGGCTCTTACCGCGGAGGTGCCCGCCGCCGCCACAAACCTTGAAAACACTATAGCGGCGTCGTCGGAGACAAGCTCTCCGGCAAGATGATTTATAGCGGCGGACCCCTGAACTCCACGGCCGTTGTCTATCATTACGGTGTTTGAAACATCCATCTGCGGCAGAGCGGTTAAGAGATTGCCTTCCTTTTTAACCCTTATAATTTCACTTCCGACATATACGATTCCGGATGGAGGCAGTTTTGACGCGTCGGCCACGGCGAACACCGTAGCATCCGGCGTCAGACTATTGGAAAGTTTTGTTATATTAGGAACCGGAAGAGACAGATTTTTTATGGCCACGGCGGTAACGGGCGACCCGGCGGCTTTGGCTTTGAAAGATTTTGCCTTTAACCTGCCGGCCGCCGCGGCCGATGCCTCGACGCGCGACCATATTCCGCTTATGGACACAGGAGCATCGTAGTAACGGCCGGCCGCCACCTCATAGTAGCCGTCGGCTGAAACAACCGACGGCAATGTGACTTTCAACTGCTGGCCGCTGCCCGTCCATGCCGAAGGAACAAAACCTTCTCCCGGCATAGGCATTGTTTTGGACGGATCGGCCGCATCCATGCCGAGCTCTATCCTGAGATTATTGTTGCTCACAAGCACATAGTCCAAAATCCCGTCTTTGTTAAAGTCCATATCAAAAATAAGTTTGTTTCCCGGGTTGGGATCCAGCGAAGGAGAAGGCACGGAATCGCCGCCAAGCGATATTTTTGTAAGCCGGCTGTCGTCGCCGCTTGAGAAATTATCAGGAATCCCATCCCCGTTTATATCCAAAAGCGGCGGCTCGGACATGCAGTTGGCCGTCCATTGAGACCCGTCCGCGCATATCCATTTACTCATGTCCGGAATAGGATTGCCGCTGCTGTCCCTGCAGATATTGTTGCGCGAATACAGGACGCTGAACCCGTTGTTGCAGTTTGCCGCGTCTACCACGGCAAAGGCGGGATAGCCGACCGCGTTCGCCGGAATTCCCGCTCCCGCCACAGTCATTATCACCGGAACCGCCACCGAAGAACTGATTGACAGAGAAACCAGCGGAATAGTCACGGGCACGATATTGAGCGTATTTGAACGCATGGGCCAGCTGTTTGCGGAAGCGGATCCGGCCGGCAAAGATATGTCATTGGGACCGATAAACTCCGTGAAAGCAGGCAGGCTTACCCCTGCTTTGTGACCTAATATGGGACTGCCGGCGGCATCGTTTCCGGACCCGATATCCGCTGATATGATAAGCGGAAGCGCGGATGCAGATACTCTTAAATACGGGTCCGCATTGCGGCCCAACTCTACGACAGCATAAGATCCGGCAAACGATGCGGTTGTGCCAAGCAGTAAATCCGTGCCGGGAACGATAACGCCGTCGCCGTTATCAAGCCATACCTTAAGTTTCGCAAAATTGCCTATTCCCGCCGATCCGCCCGCTTCGGCAGCGCCGGTCTGTTTGATCCGCATCTTTGATATGTTCACGGCAGACGCGCTTGTGTTGAGAACTAATTTCAGCAGCGGAACATTTATCTGGCCCGGAACCGCCTCTACGGGAGAAATGCTGGTTCCGGCCGCCGAAAGATTGATTTCCGGCGCCGAGGAATCAACGCGGTAAATAAACATGGGTTTTACGGAAGACTTCACGCCGGCTGAAGTCACAAATCTGGCCAGGAATATGGCGGCCGAATCCGAAACCGGTTCGCCTGAAAGATGGTAAATAGGAGCGGAACCGCGCAGACCGCGACCGTTGCCGGGCGCCGGATCTCCGGTCTGGCCGGTTAAAACAAGAGTATTGCCCTCTCCCTTATATACTCGCATAATTTCGCTTCCCACATAAACCAGCCCGGGCAAAGGCAGCTTTGACGCGTCTTCAACCGTAAAATACGTAGTGTCGGGAGTCAAATTCGCGGTAAGTTTGGTTATCTGCGGCACAGGCAGATTAAGCCCCGTAACTCTGGATATGCTTATGGGCGCGCCGGCCGCGATTCTTTCAAATTTCTGGGAAGTGAGCCCGGCCGTGGAAGCTACCGCCACCGTAGACCATTTCCCGCTGTAGTAAGGAAATTCGTCGTCGTAGAATTTCGTGACGGCGACTTCATAATAACCTTCCAGACCCGCCACCGGCATCATGGCGGCAAGCTGCCCGCTCTTATCCGCCCATGCGGAAGGAACAAATCCCTGCTCCGATACAGGAACCGCTTTAAGCGGATTGCCCTGGTCAGCCAGGTCATTGCCGAGAAGTATCTGCAGGCTGTCCGCGTTGTAGAAAACGAGATCCGCAATCCCGTCCTGATTGAGATCCATGTCCAGCAGTCCGGTACGCGTCATATCCCGCGAAGGAGAGCCGTCTCCGGCAAGCGTAGCCATCGAAGTAAGCGGACTTGCGCCATAGGAAAAATTATCAGGAATGCCGTCTCCGTTTATATCTATCAGCGGCGGGAAAGACTTGCAGTCATTTGCGTTCGCAAGCCAGCTTGAACCGTCCGCGCACAGCCACTTGCTCTGATCGGGAACGGGATTGCCGTTCATATCGCGGCAGACGTTGTTTCTGGGATACGAGGTGTCCCTGCCGTTATTGCACAGCGAAGAGCTGACTTTTGCGTAAGCCGGGTATCCCACGGCATTAGAGGGGACTCCGGGCCCCGCATATGTCGTTATGACGGGAATCATGGACGAGCTTATTGACACGGCAGAAATGACAAGGGGAGCTATTCGCGTATTCAGAGAAGAAACAGGCGGCTGCTTGACGGGGTCGGCTATGGCGCTTAATTCCTTCAATCCTCCCAAAGCTTTCATATCTGAAAAGTTTTCAAGTTTTACTCCCAAGTCATGCCCTATTATAAGATTAGACGCGCCCACGGTTCCCACCAGATATATCGTGGTTTTTGAAGTGCTGACGTTGAGCTTAGGCAGTCCATCTATGCTGACATTTATCGTGGCTATGCCTATGTCGAAATCCGAGCTTCCGCCGGGCTGAAGTTTCTGCAAAACGCTTCCCGCAGGCTTATCCCCCGAACTGAAAGCCCCGTTTCCGTCAGATTCAAGGTAGAGCTCAAGACGGGTAAGATCGCACGCGGACGCGTCCTGGCAAAAAACATTTCCGGTCTGTTTGAATTTTATGGCCCCGATATCCACTGCGCTGATGTTTGTCATAAAGTCAATCTTCAGCAAAGCTATTCTTTTGCCGGGCTCAACAGTGGCAGGAGCAAGGTTAAGGCCAGAAACCTGAAGCACCGTTCCCGCGACCACAACTTTGTTCGATTCATAAGGAAGGTCCTGCATTATCGGCTTGTTATCAGACCCCAACTGGCCGTACGGAAGCTGAGGTATCTGCGAGACATTCAGATACACTTTGCCGTTTACTATATCCGGGGGAGCATCCACCACTATGCTGTTGGGGCCGGCTATTTTTACGCCGACGCCGTTTCCGGTAACCGCGGACTCGCCCATGTCATAGACGATAAAATACGTCTGGGGAACGGGCGAAACTATCTGGGGAACGGTAAGCTCCACAAGCCTTGACCTGTCATTATCATCCGTCTGATTGAATAAATCAACCTTTTCCACAGCGGCTCCGCTGGAAATTGAAAGAGCGGGAGTCTTTGCGTCTCCCATAATCATGCTTCTGGCTGTTATATGGAAAGCGGGGCTGGCGCCGGATATATAATCGTATTTTAGGACTTCAACTCCGGCAAGAAGAAGATTTCCGCTTGCCGGGAATCCGGCCGTAGAATTCACAATAAGGTTAAAAGGCGCCGCCGCCGCGCTTGAAAGATTCATAGCCAAAACGGCGCTCTTGTCTGAAACAGGAAGGTCCATGGCGTCCAGCACGTCATTGGTGTTTATGTCGCGGTATATTCTTATGAACCTGACGTCTTTATTCCGGCCGTTGGGATAATTAACGTCGGCGGATGAGCCGATTTTTTCCACCAGCAGTTTTCTCCATAACCCCTGAGCCAAATTGGTCGTAAAATTGAATCTTAAAATAGACACCTTCTTCTGGCCCTGGCTTACGGTGCCTATTTTTGACGCCAAATCGTAAACTCCCATGGTTATAATGCTTTGCGTTTCGGAAATCGTATCCAGTGAAGACTCAACGGGGAAAACGCCGGTATCGGCGTATTTGGTGTCAGGCACGGCCACATTGAAATAATTTGTGCCCGCCGCGGAAAGCCCTATAGTTTTGTCTTTCTGGCCGAACTCTGATATGTCCACGGTAATAAAATACTGCACAGGGGCCGTGCCTATGATAAGAGGAGGATTAAACTGCATTATGCTGTAGCCGTCGTTAAGGAAATCATTTCCCGCGGAAACAAGATTCGGGTAAATGCCGGAAACAGTGTATGTATCGTCAAACAGCTCATTATTATTATTCGCATCTTTCCACATCTTCACGTTCGATATATCCGAATCCACTCCGCTTCCTATTCTATCAACCCGCAATGACTCAAGTTTGGCCGTATTGGCATCCGCCTGCATCACAAGTTTAAGAATGGGAACTGTTTCTTCGTTCTGGTATGCCAATCCCGTAGCCATATTTCCCACGTATAATTTCAGGGCGTCTACAGTCGGCATTACGACAAAACCAGGACTGGCCACCCTGTTGGCGAGCACAACGGTGTGATTCACCGGGCCTGTCAATATCGAAGACGGATTAACACCTGCTCCCGCTAATTCAAGCCCTGTAACTTCATTCAAATTAGTTGTGCCGGGGCCCGAAAACACGGCGGTAGGGTCAATATCCAGAGTAACAAAGAAAGTGGCCGGAGACAGCGTTTTGCGTATAAGAGCGTATGCCCGCCCTTCTTCATGCAGATCGACGTTGGCATACGAACCCGTAAAGACAGACGACCCCACAAGCACGTCGGCAACCGGATCTCCTCCGGCATCCAGATTGAGTATGCCGTCTCCGTTTGCATCCTTGAATATTTTAACCCTAGACACGTCAGAATCCGCTCCGCGCAGGGGCTCGGGACGCCAGCGCTGGAATTTCATCTGTTTGACCTGAATTTCATAATCCGAAGCGGACATGTACAGCCGCAGAACGCTCCTGTTTTTCTGCCCCTGTTTTAATTCCCCTCCTATAACGGCTCCGGCGCTGTGCGCCACGGCGGGGCTTCCGATATCGCCTCTGGTAATGCCTACAAGAGCGTTTGACCTTGTGCTCGTGTACACTACTATTTCATTGTCAACCATGACATATCCCTGCCCCGGCAGTCCCTGCGTGGTCGAAACCAGCCAGCTGGTTTCCTTGTCTCCGGAATTGGCAGCCGGAACATCAGCCTCAAGAACCATGGCTTTTGCGGTATCGGCATTCAAATCCGTGAAAACGGGTTCCGATACCACCGTAAGCACCTGCGGTTTCGGAACTATATCATGCAAAGCGCTTGTAAAGCTGAACGACTGCGGCCTCTTGTTCGGCTCGGATATCGAGTCGTCGTTAGGAGTATCCCTGCCGTCGGTTATAACGGGGAAACTCTCCGTATCCAGAACGAGCCCGACTCTGCGCACCTCGTTGGTGAAGGGATCGGTAGGCACCGCGGTATGATTCATGTCTACGGCTATGAGATACCTGCTCGGGACGCTCAAAAGCCTCTGAACGGCGGAAGTGGAAAGGTTGAAATTAAGCTTTGCCATAAGCTCTCCTCCTCCGGTGTTAAAAGCGGAGGAGGCAAGCATTATGTCTCCGGCATCCAGTCTATAGCTGTTGTTTACGTCTTTATAAACGCTGATTCTGTCGATTTCGTCGCGCACCCTTGTGTCCGTGGTCGCAGTTCCTGTAGCCTTTATCACTATGCCGCGCCATAAGGCATCGGATTGCTCCGCATTCATCGCAAAAGTCACGAACGTAAGGTTCGTGGCTCCCTGCTGGAGATCGTAGCCTGACGCATTTATATCCTGCGGCGCGACATATACCTGGTCCGGGAATTCGTCTATTTTCTGTATGAACCCATTAGTCAAATTGGGGTCCACTCCCACATTGATGGGGCTAAACTCATCCGGATAAGCCATTTTGAAATAATCAGTAGTTCTCATTTCAAAACCGAGCCGCACCTGCGAACCGACGGAAGCAAGATTATCCAGATCAAAAGCGACTATATATTTTCTTTCTACCGGAGTAAGCTCGGCTCCGGGCAAACCCCTGAGAATTTCCGAAGCGCCTCCCCTTATCCGCACTCTTGCCTGCCCTGAAACCGCGGCTCCGGCCGGCCATGCCTTGGCGGAAGTGCCGTCCGCTCCCCTTGTAAGCCCTGTAAACCGCCTGTTGTCTTCGTCATAACCAGAATAATATATTACCTCTTTCAAGGCGCTGTCGGTCTGGTCGTCTCCAAGCACAAGCCTGCCAGGAGCCAAAGGAGGAAGATGCTGTTCCTCATCGGGTTTCTGAATGGACATTCCCTTAAACGCTGCGAAATCCCCGACTTCCAGAAACCCCGTCTCAGAAGAGCTCAGTCCCGCGCCGGCAAGAATACTCCTGGGATATGTCTGCGCCAGCGGGAAAGACACGAGCTGATCGGTTGTGCCGGCCTGCAGAACTCCGTCCCCGTTAACATCCTGATATATCTTTATATCCGCGACATCGCCGGCTTTGTTGTTTTGTATCGTGCGGTCCATTTTCATTCCGGTCAATATGCCCGACCCGTGATTTGTTTTCACGGCGAACTGAGTTATAGCGACATTCACGGAGCCCTGCAGTTTTTCGGTCAAAGCCATGTTCAGCCTTGAGGTAATCTGCGCGGTATCATAAGTGGGCGATATGGTTATGTAGGAAGACTGTATTACCGTAAATCCAGGAGGCCTGCCCGTGCCTGAAACTGGGAAAATATTACCGGGATTGATTATGGCGGCCTGGGTTTTTCCTATAGCGGCGGCGCCGGCAATGTCAAAAACCACGAAGAAAGTCCTGGTGGAAATATTTATCTTTCCGCATTCCGCTTTATCAAGAACGTTCAGCGCGGCCATGCCTCCGGAAAAAAACCGCGGGATTTATCATGTCTGTTATTTCCGTGTCATTGCCGAATTCAAAATTGCCGTTGCCGGGCTGATAATTTCTGCAGCTGCCCGCCGGGTCCTTGGTATTTGTGTCAAGGAACAGACGCACCGCCGTTATATCCCCGTCTATTCCTTCGTTCCCCTGCTGGCCTATTCTATTGACTATTATCTTATCTAAAGCGCTTGAAAATTCTTTCGTCCAAAGCGGTATCCTGAGCACTCCGACATACTGCTGGCCCTGCGGAGCGGTGGAATAGCGTATTCCGTTTATGTAGGCGGCTATATTTGTATACGAGGAGCCCGACAGGGTGTACATCTGGGCCGGGGCCCGTTTTACAGCCGAAGTAGCGGTCCGCATCTCAAAATTATTGACTGCGACAAGCGGGCTTCCGTCGGTCACCGAAGACACTATTACATGCTGATTGGCGGACATAAGACTTAAACCCAGACTTTTTGCCACATTCACGTCGGCAGTTGAGGATATCCTGACCGCCAGATAGAAGTCCCTGTTCATCTCGGTTATAAGCGACTCGTTGGGATGATTGATATCTATTCCGCCCATAAGCCAATAGTTACCCGTCCAATTTGCAAAAGACGCCGAAGCTATCATTACGTCGGAGACATTGCATTTGGCCTCAACAACGGCTTCCGGCGGACAGAAGGTTCCATTGCCTGCGGGATTACCCCAATAAAGCTCCACTCCCGCGACATCCTGCGGATTTATATCTCCTATTTTTGTGACTTTAAGTTCTTTAAGCCTTGATGACAAAACAGCCTCGATAGGCTGAGCCTGCGCGGAAAGTTTCATCATCCCTATCGGATAAACCGGCTCGATAATGCCGGTGCCCTGATAAAGCTCGATCATGCCTGCCGATATTTCTCCGGATAACCGCACCTGCTTGGCCGCATCGGGCTCCGGCGCAAGATCCGTCGGAGTTATGACTATTCCGCCCACAGCCACATCATGGTCGGAACTACTTCCTTCCTGAGGCGGATAATGAGCGCTGAACGACCACGGTCTTAATGCGTCGTCCGTATATCCGAATATCTTGGCGGGATCGCTGTTTGGCAGATTAATTGTGGCGTAATCAGTCACAAAAACCTTAAGAGAACTTGTCATTAAATCCGATCGTATTCCAAGCATAGGATATTCCCCGGGGTCGGGATCTCCGACCGGAGAAAAATTGTAATAAGTCGTTCCCAGCAGGTTTTCGGGAGGATTGTTCTCTCTGTTAACAAGCGCGGCCGAAGACTCTGAAAGCGAGAACACGATCCTGCCCTTGTAATACCTTCCGTTCTCAACGTCTCCCCGGGCGACATTGCCGAATCTGTCCCTTGCTTTTACCGTAACGGTTTTTGTTTTTTCCGTGACTTTCAGCGGATTTAATGCGGTGAAAGAGTGATGTATCGTAAAATACGCGGCATATGAAGGCGTAATAACGACATCCTGCTGGCAGCCCTCCAGCGTTTTGTTGCCCAAAATAGCGGATACTCTCAAAGTATCCGTGCCGGCTATGGTGTCCCATGCATAAAGCGTGAGACTGTTTTCATTTCGGTCGAAATTAAATCCTTCGTTCACTAAATCCAGCTGAGTCCAGTTTGCGCCGGTAACAAGCGGCCTGTCGGGATACTGGCCTACGCGCAGACTCTGTTCCGATTCAAATTCGCATTCCACAGGAGTGCCGGTGGAGGCGAGATTCCCGAACTCATCGGTAAGCCGAAGCGTAATGGGCACAGGAACCTGGGATCTTATGTCGTCAGAGGGGTCGCCCGGAGTACCGTTCTCAGAATCAACCCCGTACTGTATTGTTGTTCCCGCCACCATGCGCCGGATAGGAGTTTCAAAAAGCACTCTGGCCGGTTCGGCCGGCTTTACACTATACGCCTGCCTTATTGTCTCAAACCCTCCCGACTTTATTGTTACGGTAGATTCCGCGGCCAGGGTATCCGTAACATAGAAATTTACGCTGTGCTGGCCGCCGAAAAGACGCACTGCCCCTGTTCCGGGATTAGGGACAGGCGGGGACGCAGGAAGCGGAGAAGCGAACGTCACTGTCCCCGTGGAATCAGATTCAATGTCGAAGACCCTGCTTAACCCCGATGCCAGCGGGCTGGGATTCCCGAATTTATCCTGCGTTTGTATTATAAACGGCTCCGAAAGCGCGCCCGCGGTCAGAATCCTCGGGTCATTGGCAAGATCAATGCGGGCAAGAGATTTTGGCACGATCTCCACGGACTGCTCCGCGGCTTTCACGGGAGGAAATATTCCCGGAGCTGCGGCGGTCAGCGAAGGCGTTGTGCCGGAAGAGGCTCCGTAAGCAAGAGAGCCGTGCGTGTCCAGATAATAGAAATCCACGAAATGACTTCCGGTATCCATCACTATAGTATCGGTGGAAGACGCAAATACAGGGGGATCTCCCGCAAGGACATCGGAAGAAACGGAAAAACCGAATGAATTCAGAAACCTGCTGGCTGTGCGGGAAGACGAAAGAACGATCGAAACCGGCGCGGTGGCGGTCATGGGATTATCGAAAGCGTCTCTCTGTTCAATTTCAAAAATCTGAGGCTGACCCAGAATGGGATCGATTACGTCGCCGGCATAGAGCGTCCTTTTCTCATTGTCAAAACTCAAATGGTCTACGGGCTGAAGCGGCTCCACGCGCAGGGCATGGAAAGAATTCGCTATCTGGGTAGGCTGCCCGGCTATTATGGTCCACGTGGACGACCGTTCGTCCTCCAGAGGCACGCTCGACATCATATCCTTGTAATAGAAGCTTGCCGATTTGGAATTGGGAGTGGCTCCGGAGAGCGCTCCGTCCGGTACCACTACATAATCCACATACTGCAGGCCTCCGGCTACTTTGGCATCCCTAAAACCATAGACGTAAGGCAGAGGGTCTATCTGGTTTCCGGAAGTCATTTTCACGAAACCCGACTTAGTATGCACCAATTCCTCAGCGGGATCGATCGACAAACTAAGAGTCGTCTGGTTTACAACGACCGGATTATTAAAATCATCGCGTCTTTCCACGGCATAATACGCCGGGGAGCCCGCCGAAGCCTTGTTATTAAGCGGAACTCCCGTAAAGGCCACCCGCGTCACGTCTCCGCCTAATGTGGTCATTTTCTTGCTGACGTTCTGCGCAAGATCGTAAGGCGGACCAGGAGCCGGAGCGGTGCTCATCCATACTCTGGCCTGCGCTCCGGTTGAAATATTGGACACAAAATACCATACGGGCATGGAATCCGTCCCCACTACTCCGTCGGCGTCGGTTATCACGGAGGTGGAAACGCCGGCGTCGATCAAACCGCTTCCCGTTCTTATTGTTCCGGGGTACCCGGCCGGCGAAACTTCAACCGCTTCTACATACACCGCAGTGCCGGCTGCTGTAACCGTATTATCAAAGGAATCAACCGTCTGGCCCTGCAGTCTGACTCTCCCCAAAGAACCGGGCATAGCCGATTTGTTGCCTGCCCTGACTTCTATATCCTTGGTATCGGCGGTATATTTGTCGTTAGGCGGAGTCAAATTGGTTCCTCCGGCTATAACGCTCACTTTAACGGCGGTCGGACTGCCCGGGAGCACGGTTATGGCGGGCCTCAGAGAAAATCCCGTTCTTTCCGTAGACACATCGTATGCCGTATCCACGACTCCTTCCTGCTTTGCAAGCACCCATCTGAAAGGACTTTCCGTGCTTGACGCCTGTTTAAGCCGGAACGCTCCCGAAATAATTTTGCTTCCTTTGTCCTGGGCGGTAAATGACTGTATATCGGTCGCCCACGACTCCTGCACGGGATTAGGAACGGAGGCGCCTCCCTCAGCTTCGGCAGGCTGAGCCTGGAACACTACATTTCCAAGATACCGGTTGACGCCGGTAGAAAGCACATTATGGTATTCGTCGTGCGCCGTTATACGCACATCAAATGAATCTCCGGCGTTCACGGTTGCCGTCCACTGCGGCAGAGTCCCCGAAGTGCCGGTGGAAGCCGATATCGAGTCGAATTCCAGATGATGTATTGCGCCGGGATGAACTTCAAAAACAGAACTTGTCCCGGACGCTACGGCTACGGGCGCAACCGTATACGTGGAACTTATGACATAATTGGGCATGGCCGTTTTCGGGAATATTCCGGCATCTCCTACGGACGGCCCGAAAACGGCGCATCCGCCCGTCGTAGGCTGGCCGGAAACAAGCTGCCGGGGCGCAAGCGTTTCAGTATTGTCTAAAGCGTCAAGCGAAGTAATAATTTTAACCGTAGGCTGGAGTCCGCTCCTCCACACGCGGTTGCAGTATGCATCCAGCATGCACACGGTAGCCGAAGTTGAAACGCCTATTGTAACAATGCCCGGCCTGCCTTTCCTGCATTCCGGCTCCCCTATTTTAAAACCGCCGTTCTCTGTTCTATCAGCCGGCTTTCCCTCAACCAAAGCCTCCCCGGCAAGAAGCACCATGAGTCTTACCGGCGCCGACGACTCGACATAAAAAGCGGGAGTCTGATTGGCTGAATTGACCGAGCTGTATGCTCCGAAATTATTATCAGGGTTAGACGCAAATATCGTATGCCCCTCTTTGCGGGTTCGCAGAGTTACCGTTAAATTTTTGGCGCCGTCCGCGTCAAAAAGAGAGGTGGATGGCGAGACATCGAATAGATCCGAGGTCACCAGATAGACATTGGGAGTCGACACGGCCACGGAGTTGAAATACGTGTCCACCACCCGCGCCATCACATTAAAGGGCGTCCCCGCAAAAATACTTGGATTTGTGATCGTGGAAGTAGACCCCGCTATTTTCCCTCCGGCAGGATACACGCCTTTTCCGGGATCAGCCGTTTCCCACGGCATAAGCACCTGTATTCCTACGGGATCGCCGCTTCTTACCGCAAAAGTGGAAGCCGCAATGCCCGCGGGCTGCAGGGGCGGGTACTGCATCCTATTGGGATCCAAACCTACCGCTGTGCCGGTATATCTGGCGAAAAGATATTGACTGGCAACCGCTTTGCGCAGAATGATATTGGAGATTTCCGCATATCCGTCGGGTCCTATAGTTCCGGTATATCCCGGGCTGTTTCCCCACGAATCGTTCGGAGCCGTAACTACCACCGTGCCTCCTTCAAAACCCGCTTCCCGCGCGTTTACAACGTTGAAATAGGCATCCGTTATATACACCCTCACGCTGAAGGGAGCGCCGGACGTAACATCTCCGGCGGTTCCCTCGAGAGCGGTAGCATAGCTTGTGGCGCCCTGATTTAAAACCTGCCCCCTGCCTTCATGCACGAGGATTATTCTATCCGGAGGACCCGGCTGTATCGCTATTTCTCCGCTCTTTGAATACGCAAGATCATCCGCGTCCCTGAGATTGAGATTATCCGGAGTATCGTAAGCCATTATCTGGGCGGTAGACGACCTTGTAAGCTGAACCGTAAATGAATCTGATGAAACTAAAACCTGCTTCGGCGCAGGCAGAACGGCGTTCGGATCCGTAGCGGACACGCTTATTGTTTCGGCTCCCGTAGTTACCGTTGAAACCATGTTCCAGAATGCATCGGTTATTCTCACGGCCACATCAAAATTAATGGCGGCATACTGAGGTTCGATGGAGCATGCTCCTCTGCCCGTGCTGCTGCCGGGCAATGTGCATTCGCCCGGAGCCAGAACCTGCAGTCTGTCGGGCTGATTTGGAACTACGCTGAAATCAGTGGACACAGCCGTCCCCAAATCATAGGGACCGGAATTATAGGCCGCCGTCAATTTGGCGTCGTTTATAAAAGAGTCCGGAGCAGACTGATCATTGGACGGTTTTCTGGCGGTTACTGGACAGATGTTTCTTATCGTCGCAGAACCATTCCTGAGCACGAATATTCCAGGCGGATCGACGTCATAGATATCGCTGGTAAGCGCGGTAACGGAAGTGTCAGCCAAAGAATACGTCCAATTGTAATAATCGTCCACCGCATAGACTCCGGCGGAATAGCATCCCAGATTCGTGGCGGTGGCTATAAAGACCGGCCCCGGACTGCGGCCTGCGGGAAGAGAATTTTTGCCGTTTGCCTGTTTTTCCCCGGGCAGAACTACAATCATGCGGTTTGGCATATTGGCGTGAACCGCGAATGTCGATGAATCAGCGGAAAAATATCCGTTGGACGAACCGCCCGATTCGGAAGCGGTAATAAAGTGTCCGGTAGCGGCGGTGCGAAGCGCCATGGTAAAATCGGCATATCCTCCTTCCTTGACCGACTGCGGATTCTGCGTAACATAATAGAATCCATAAGGGTCCGACGGCGATACGGACACGCTTTCTCCGCCGGTAGGAAGTTTTGCGCGGTTATAATATCTGTCTACGAGATACACTCTGACGTTGAACTGCGTTCCGGCAGCGGTAGAAGCAAGTATGCCGGGGTCGCCGAAATCAGGGACCATATTTGTTCCGGGCCGGCCGGAAACAGGCCGGCACATTTCCAGACTATCGCACTTCCCTTGCTCAAGCGATTCTCCTGGAACGATGACATGGAATTTATAAGGAGCCGCAGCCGCGACATAAACGGAAGTTGAACCGCTGGCAAGATATCCGGAAGTGCTGAAAGCGGTCAGCGTCCACGTTGACTCGGAAACGGCCGCTGGCCAGAAATAGGTAGCTCCCGCCTGAAGCTGAAGAGTCGAAGGATTGATATCATACGGATCGGAGGTTACCAGATATACGTCCGTCTGTTCGCTTTCCACCAGATTGAAATACGGGTCAACGGCGCGCACGGTGACGCGGAAAGGAGTTCCTGCTTCCTGAGTTTTGACATATCCGCTCTTTCCAGACGAACTTCCGGGGAGAGGAGATTCGTCCGGAATAAGAACCTGAAGTTTTACAGCATCCGAGGATTTGACGTTAAAATAATCGGAGAAAGCTTCGGGAATAGCTTCGGCGCTGTTGTCTTTTACCCAAATTCTGGCTCCATACCCGGATACCGCGGAAGTAGCGGTCTTTAAAATAAGCGTGAAATTCGTTGTGCCGGCCTGAAGCCATCTCTGCACCGGCACGGGAGTCCCGTAAGCGTCGTTATGATAGAGGGTAAGCCAATGATTAGACACGCTGTCCGCCACATTGTAATATCTGTCGACCGCATTGACTACCACAATTGAGGAAATGCCCGCCGTCCAGTCGATTTTGTTTGAAATCTTTCCGGTATCGCTGCCGGGATCGGAAGTTTCGCCCGGCAGAAGCACCTGCATTTTTGCGTAAACGCCCCCGTGCACTGAAATGGCAGTGGAAGAAGAAACCTGCAGAGCTCCTGATTCGGCCCATAAATACCAGCCGGGAGACAAATTAGCCCTCCTGAAAGCCCAATAAGTTACCGAAGACCCGTGCGTAAGATATACAGTTTTGGGATCGGGATTTGTATCATCGTCCCTTGGATCTGTGGAGCGGAGATAGATATTTGAACTGTAGTCCTTGAGATTCCAGAACTCGTCTACAAACCTTATTGTGACGGTAGACGCCATATCTATCGTCCACGGCTCGGTGCTTCCGCTCTTGCCCCCGGTTGTTTCCCCGTAATTATAGGGCGGCTTTCCGGGCGCGGCATATTCGCCTGGAAGAAGAATCTGAATTTTCTTCAAATCAGCAGGTTCTACGGGAATATTCTGGGTTTCCGCGCTTGAAAGCGCATTCGTATAGCTCAACGCCGCTACTCTGCTGAATTTGGATTCGCCTATACGCATTGTGACGTTAAATAACGCCGAGCCGTTAGTAAGATATAAACTGCTGGAAACCGCGGCCGCATACGGATCGTCATAAGCCGTGCCGTCGGGATCAAACGATATCTGGATCAGCGCCGAAGTGCCGGTATCTATATTGTAAGAACTGTCCGTGGCATAAACGGTCACAGTGGAGATCTCTCCCGCTTTTAAGGTTCTTGGTAAAGCAGTCGTTTTGCCCACTCCCATGGCATTCCCTTCCGCCAGTTCTTCACCGTCCGCCAAAGCGACTAAGCGGTCGGCAGGCGCGCCCCTTACAGGCACAGATGTGGAAACGGCGCTTTCATACCATGTGCCGGCCGCGGTTGAAGCGGTGATTATCCAGCCGTCGGGAGAAAACGAAGGCAATCCGTCTCCTCTTGAATTTCTTGTCCGCAAAACAGCATTTGGGAACAAAGCATTGCCGTTCACTGTCTCTACAGGAAGCGCGAATTTCAGCTCATCATAGAGGTCATTTGAAGACAGGCCTATCGTGGCTCCGACATTTGTCTTGCGGTTGTTATATTGGTCGACAATTTTAACATTTATCGCAAAACCCGGAGCTCCTGCGGTAACCGTTGAGGCCTGGCCGGTATAGCCTTTACCGCTTCCCGGATCATAAACCACTCCGGGCACGATCACCAGAAGTTTAACGGGCTGACCCGCATCGACGTCGATATTTCTTGAAAATCCCCGCGTCAGCGGAGCCTCTAGCGCGGTGGAAGCTATAACTCTCCACGGACCGGTAGCCGTTTCGACATCGGTTGTGGCCGTTTTGAATATGACGTTGAAAAAAGTAGTTCCGCTTTCAAGATTTTTTACCGGCGGAGCAGAAGCATGGGGATCGGTCAACTGAAGCCTTACGGGGGTATCCGTTGATTTAAGATTATAGAATCTATCGACCGCCCGCACTACCACGGTAAATGGCAGTCCCGCCGTGGCATTGGACGAAACGCTCAAAACCTTACCTCCGGCAGACTCATTCCCCGGATCGTACGTTTCCCCGGGAACGGTTACAAGCAGGCGATCGGTAGCAGTGGCGTTTACAATTATGTACGGGCTGGCCGCGGAAGCGATATTATCCATTTCAACAGGATTGCCTGATGCGGTAGCCGCATAGATCTTAAATCCGGAGGGACTTGAGCTGGATGTCCTGAAAAAGAAATCGCTGAAAGTTTTTTCTCCGTTTGAAAGCGTCTGAGCCTGCGGAACATTAGCGTATTTATCGTCGGTTGCCAGCGCGACTCTGGGAGCCGTGCCGGGCACCTTGTTATAGAATGCGTCCACAACCCTGACCGTGACAGTCATTGAAGACCCTGTCGTTTCAGTAAGCGCCGGAGAGCACGAGCCCTTTCCGCAATTAGCGGTATCTCCGGGATTAAAATATTCGCCGGCGACTATCATGTGCAGTTTTACGGGGGAAGACGAATTGACTGGGATATGGCTTGAAGTGCCGTATTCCACCGCATACTGGCCCTGATATCTCGCTATCACGCGGCTTGGATTAATCGTTTCGGTCGAAGTCTGAAGCGTTATATCGACGGACTGATACCCCCCTGAAATACTTTTGGCGCCCGGATCGGAGTCATGCATATCATCCGTAACCACATAGACGGTGACGTCGGTGGAAACTCTGTTGTAAAATTTATCCGTCGCGTAAATGCTTACGCTGAACTTATTTCCCGCGGTTTGAGGAAGCGCCGGCCCTTCTTTTCCGCCGGTCCCGTCAAACAAAGGTTTAGCCGGCTTATAAGTTTCTCCCGGCGCCACTACGTGCAGCCGAAAGAAATCCGATGCGTTTACCGTCAAAGGCTGAGTGATAAACGAAGAATATGCCGCGCCCCCAGGCTTGGTGCTCACCATTATCCGCGTGCTATCCGTGGCGACATAAAGAGTGAAATCTACGACTCCTTCTCCTCTGAACACCGGAAGGTCGGCGGGCGCTTGTTCCGTGGCGGATTCCGGAGCCGTCAGAATCTTAAACGTTGCGTCAAAATTATTGTCGCCCGAGCCGATCTTTTCTATCACGTTGTAGTGGCTGTCGACCGCCCGCACTTTTGCCTGGAATTTATTACCCGCAGTCTGCGGCCCCTGATTTCCGGATAATCCATACCCCGGAGTGTAAGTCTGGGGATCTACGGAAAGAAGCAATTGGCACAAACCGGAGACACATCCGCTGTCATCGTCTACTTCAAGAGCTAAGGAATCGGACTCAAGCCCCGGCACTTCCGCCCGCATAAGGCTTGTGGAGGGAGAAGTCGCCTCAAGCGGATCATCCGTCCGCTCCGTAATCATTGTCACGGCGAAACTGGTTGTCCCTCCCGATCCGGAATCATTAAGCTGTATTTTCAATCCCTGTCCGAACGAATTTCCTATGGAGTCGTACCCGTCATCCGGAGTAGTTACGGTAATCACGGGCTCGGACGAAACCATATTTCCCCATTTGTCCGTAATATCCACCGTGACATCAAACGCCGCTCCCGCGGTTTTATCATAAAGCGCTCCGGCCTTGCCTGAAAGCGTGCCGGGCTCCCGGCGCAGATTGCCGGTCAAAATCCTGAGTTTATAGGGGGTATCGGGAAGCAGGCTTATATCCTGGGTGCGGTAAGCGGAATAATTGAGCCCCGTGACGGAAGCGTCAAGATACCTGTATGTGCCGGTTGAAACCACGGCGGTGTACATGGCAAAATTAAACACGGTAGTTCCGGTTTCCAAAGGCTGAGTTACCGCTGTCGTCTTCGGATCCGAAGGAGTAAGAATAACATTTCTGCTGTCGCCTACTTTATTCCAGAAAGCGTCTGTAACCATCACCATGACGGACGTGGAAATTCCGGCGGTCCATGCCGTTCCGGCGGGGCTTAAGCAATTGTTTTTGCCTCCGCATGGATTTGCCGGAGCTCCGCCCGCATCATACGGATCCCTGCCCGGCGCATGGCTTTCTCCCGGCAGAAGAACAAGCAGTCTGTCAGCCGAAGCCGGGCTTATCTGAACGGCAGACGACGTGCTTGAATACACGGCAGAGCCGTATACGGGGCTTATGGACACCTTCTGCTGTCCGGAAGTGCGGAACACATATTCAAAACTTGTCGTGCCGTTTATAAGCGTCCTTGCATACGCCTGCCAGCCGTAAGCATCGGTGGGAGAATTTATCACCGCATTTGTTGAAACAGATACCTGATTCCAGTAATTATCCACGGCTATTACCGTAATCGGCGTGACAATCTGCCCGGCTGATTTGGGATCAGGAGTCCAATCGCTCTTTCCGCCGTTATCCTCCGTGCCGTAGGGAGACCTTCCGGGATCCGGAGTTTCTCCCGGCATAACTGTCATAAACTTGACAAAATCATTTGCTCCCACGCCGAATTTTATGGTCTGAGTAGAGCTCAGGGCGTTATACGGAGCGGAAGCATAAATAACATGGCCGGGAGCCTTCGTATACATGATCACGGAAAATACGGTGGAACCGGACATAAGAGGCTGTTCTCCTCCCAAGCTTGAATAAGCGCCTCCGGAAGAACTTGAGAGAACGACTGTCGCCGCCGTTGATTCGACAAGGTTCCAGAAATCATCAGTGGCGCGCACTGTCACGTTGAAAGGAACTCCGGCTTTCAAATTTGCGTCAACCGGGGCAGAAGTTCTCCCCGCAGGCGTTCCGGGCGCAGGATTTTGCCCCTGAACAAGAACCTGAAGCCTTGACGGGACATTTTCGCGTATGTTTATGTATCGGGACGCAGGCTCCGAAACCGCGTCCGCATAATCAACGGCATAATCTCCGCCGCTCACATACTCAGCGCTGACGATTACGTTGCTCTGTTCCTTTTTGAATATGATCCGTTTGGTGACCTCGCTGTTTCCCGCAAACGTGCATAGACTGCCGTCAGGGAAAGAAGCATAAGAATCCAGCGGAACGGAAAGCTGTACGACCACATTTGAAACCGCTCCGTCGGCAATCGGGTTCCAGTTATTATCGGTAATTCTTATCCTGGTATAGACCTCGTCTCCGGCCTTTTTTTCCGAAGGCCAAACGGAAGTTTTTCCGGAAGAAGTCCCCGGGTCGGCGGCTTCTCCCTCCAGCAGAACCTGCAGTCTGCCGGTTCCCGTTATCGTAGACGCTATGACCTGTATTTTAGGGGAAACATCATGCCTGTAATAACTGCCTGAATCGGTGGAAACAGACATCGTCCATCCGCCGGGAGCGGCCGTGGCGGTTCTAAATTCCCAGATATTCGTCCCCGTGTAATTACTGCTTTGGTCGGCTATTGATTTATTCTGGGGCAAAACCGCATTTTTATCGCCCGACACGAATTTCAGGGGGACAGAAAATCCGCTTGCCGCTACGGGATTATGCCAATTATCGGTGAGATACACGGACAAACCGTACTGCTTGCCGGCCACGGCGGGGTTATCTGGATTTGTGGATTTCCCTGATGAAACAGGATCGGATCCCGGAAGAAGATTTTCTCCGGGAAGAAGCAGTTTAAGTCTTGAAGCCGAATGAGCGCTGACGGCAAAGGCAAGCGAAATATTTTCATAAGTTACGCCTCCGTTCACAGCTCTGCCCATAAGTTTTCTGGTCTGGCCGACAGCGCCGGAAGCTCCCCAGAGGACCATTGAAAATGTCGTGTTCCCATTGACAAGCGGCTGAGCGATGTTAAGCGCCGAAGTTTCTCCGCCTAAAGCGGGCGAAGGCTCAATTCTGACCAAAGCGTCCGTTGAAACCCGGTTATAGTACAGATCTGTAGCATAAACATCCGCCGTAAAAGGCTGGCCTGCGGCCGGCACGGGATAGATGTCTCCTGTTTTTCCGCACTTATCGATTCCCGGACTGCAGTTAAAAACCGCCGGATCATGCTGAGTCTGAGAATCAGGCATGCCCTGAACATAATTCTGACCCTGCAATACGACGATTGTGCGCATAAGGCTGTTTGCCGTCACGTTGAAAAAAGAGGAATCCGGAGTCGAATATTTCGGCCCCGAAGGATCCCACTGCGGTTTTAATTTCCGGTTAAGCTTGTCGGCGTTGTATACTATGGGCCCCTGTCCCACTGGAATAGACAGCATGCCCTGCGTTATGGTGAAGGTGTCTGTTTCGACGTAGTAATCGCCGGAATCCGCCGAAACGATCTTGACCGTGCCGGTATCTGCATATACCCTGTTGAAATAATCGTCGACCAGATATACCGCGAGAGGAATTCTTTCTCCCGCAGTTTGCGTGGAAGTATTATTTTCCGTGCCGGTATCGCTTCCCGGGGCGTAATTTTCACCGGGAAGAACTATAAGCAGTTTCTGCGCCTGAGCCTGCGGATTAATGGTTATAATTCCCGAAATGCCGGTGCTCAGCGATAAAGAGGGATCGAAAGCTTCGATTTTAAGGCTTGTAGTGGACTGCCTCGGATATATCGTCTGGTCAAGCGAGCCGGGATATCCCAAAGAACCCAAAGCTATCGGGTTCCAGTCCGTTTCATCGTCATACGGCTCCGAGGTCACTATCCGTATATTCCTACTGTCTTCCTCTCCCGTGTATTTCTTTACGTTCCAAAAATTATCTACCGCATTAATCCTTGCTGTAAAGCTGTCTCCCGCGATCTTCGCGCTTATTGAACCGATCTTTCCGCTCGTCGTTCCGGGAGACTCCGTCTCATCCGTTCCAGGATTGATTATCACCTGGAATTTGGCGCTGGGTCCCGGTTTGACCGTTATGGAATCATTGTAATCGGACTGCAGGCTCGGACCGGTTACGCGCGACACGTCTATTCTTCTGGCTCCCGGAGAGCCGGAAGACCACCCTGCTTTTACAAGCCGCACCGCAAATCCGGTTGTGCCTTCCACTAAAGATTTATTGACGAATAGACCGGAATCGTCATTTTCCAAATTCGTGCGGCCGGTGTATTCAATATCCACTATGGGCATCTGGGGCCATGTCCTAGTAATATTAAAATACCTGTCGACCATGCTTACGGTGACATATACGGTATCCCCTGCGGTAAGAACTCCCGCTGAAACTTCTTTGCCTCCTGTCGCGGGACTGTGATCATAAGGCGGTTTTCCGGGTCTGGCCGTTTCCCAAGGCATAAGAAGCTGCAGCTTCACGGGCTCCGAAGAATTTATCACCAGTGAAGTGGAGCCCGAAACGCTGAAGTCATAATCCTCATATCCCGCCGGCCCGTCGGTTGCTGTTATCCAGTGTCTCGACGAAACATATATAAGCGCGTTATACGAAGTGGTCAGATTCGCAAGATTTTTTGTGGAAGGATCTGTGTCATAGGGGTCATTTATCGTATTAAGCCAGACGTCGGGCTTGGAAACTGCATCTGTGGGGTCATAGGGGTTAAAGAAGGCGTCGCATGCGTATGCCGTCACAGTAAAAGTAGAGCCCGCTGTTATAGTCGTAACAATCACTCCCGACTTGCCCGAAGACGAACCGGGGCTGGAAGTTTCGCCGGGAAGAAGCATAAGAAGTTTTTTGGAAGCCGTCAGCTCATTGGCTTTTACCGTTATGCCGGAAACCCTGTTCCATTCGCCGGCCTGCCCTGCTCCGGACGCTGAAATTTCCCTGGCGGAAGGAGCCGGGCTTGGATTTGCCACGCTTCCGCCCTTTGATTTAAAAGTATGGGAAATGGTCACGCTGCTGTTTGCTATCGTGACATTCTGCAGGGCGGATTCGTCGTCATTAGGATCGTTGGTGGTAAGATTCACTACGGGCTGCGAACCCGCGACGACATTAAAATATGCGTCAGTGACCATAAGCCTGACATTAAAACCGGAGCCGGCCGTTTTCGCCGAAGGGCTATTCTGCCTTCCATAAGCTGTGGGGCACTTTGAGTTGACAGTATCGCATCCCGGTCTGTATGTCTGCTCAGGAATCAGCATTACCAACATCCGCGCGGCAGGGCCTGTCGTCACCGATACGGTAAATGAATGAGAACTGTTATAGAGAGTTTCGTTGGCGATTTCATAAACATGAAGCGTGCGCTGGCCGGCCTTTTTGAACATAAGACCCGTTATCCCCGTTTTTTCGCCTTCTTCGGACTCGTAAATGGTCTGATCCTGAGGCAGACCGTCTCCGGACACTTCAGCCGCATCCGGATCATTGGTTGCGAACCGCACGGTTTTATTAATGTATGACGGCGCCCTCTGGCAGAATCTGTCATGCGCTATCACATCTACGGAAGCAGGGGTGCCTGCGACATAAGGCCCCGTGCTTGTTACGACATGCAGATGATGGGCATCCCTTGAAACCAGAACATCCCTTCCGACCGCAGGAGGCACTTCCTCACTGCCTGCTCTGTCAATGCTGTAAGTTTTTACGTAATACCACTTTCCGCTGACCCAGCAGGTGCCGTTGAGCCTTTCCGTGTCATTGTCGCACGTAAGACCGGTATATGTCCATTCCTTGCTTTGGCTGTTATAGGTTTCCGCGTTAAACCACTGTACATCTCCCGCTCCTCCGGTTATTATCGTCCATGTGGAATTAAGATGGTCCCAGTAATAATCTCCGGGCGAAGGATTGGAATGCTTGACCCCCTCCACCCGCACAACCGATATCTTTACGCTTGAAGCTCCGGCTAAACCCGAATTATTTACGCTGCCGGCGTCGGGATCAGGGGCGGGTTCAATATCGGACGCCGTTCCGCGCAGGGAAAGGAGGTCGTTGCGCCTTTGACCGTTTACAGGGGGATCCGTGACGGCGCTCTGCGGGCTTGTGTTGTCTATCATGAACGTGCTTTGGGATTTCGTCTGCGCCGTTTCCGCATTGCCCGTTTTATCCCTTCCAAGCACTCTTACTTTGTAATGATACCCGTCCTTAAATTTCTGTTCCGCCAATCCTATCGCCATCTGCCAGCCTGTCGTGTCGGCCAGAAGAAACTGCTCGTTTGAACCATTGTCTTCCATGGTAAAAGATGAATCCGCCAATTGATACCAATGGCCGTTGGCGCTTCCTCCGAAAGGCTCTACTTCCAGAATGCTCAGTTTAACTCCCCAGTCGGAGACGCCGTTATTAGCGTTTACTCCCGCGGGGACATCTTCTGCAGTGCCTGAAATAGCCGACAAATCAAGAGCCTTTTTATACGGATTGTTTACCGTATCGGGGTTAACAACTGCGGAAAGAGGGGGCTCCCTGTCAAAAACGAATGAGACAGTGGAATATTGCGTTTCAAAATTAGCGGGAACCGCCATATCTTCCGCCTGAGTAGTTATTTCGTAGGTATGGTTGTGAGTCCACGCCGTGGTGTCTATAAAAGTGGAATGGCTGTATTTCCACGTATACATTGAAGGCAGAGGACCTCCGCCGGTAATGGTCACGGGTATAAAGAAACTGCCGTCGGACCCCCACTTTGGAGATACTATCCCCGTAAACCATGGAGCTGTCGGATTATTAATATCTCTCACTCTTATTTTTATTCCCGAACCTGAGATACCGTTTAAGTCCGTAGCGGTGCCGCGCGCTATCTGGAAAGAATTAACCACCTTGCCGTTTGCCACATTGGTGGTAACGCTTATCGGCGCGGTTAAATCTATGGAAAAATTTACCGTGGAATAATTGGCGGAATAGTTTCCAGCTTCGTCGATCACGCGGGCATAAAGCGTAAGCGCCTGCTCAGGCCACGGACTGGGCAGGCTCGCCGTAGACCATAAAACTTCGGAAGCGTCCGGAGCCGACCCTTGAGCTACGAACCACCTTCTTGTTGCGTCAGGGAAATTATTACCGGCGCCGTTCCAGTAATTTCCTATCTCATTCTTTACCGCATACTCAACGCGCTTGGTGTTGTTGCCGTCCTGCGCCGTGCCGTATATCGAATCTATTCTGCTGTAAAGACTGCCGTCCGCCGGCAATATTGAGCCGATTTGCGGCCCTGTTTTGTCTATGACGAAAGTTACAGGCTGGGCATATGAGGTCTGGGTATTGCCGGCCACGTCATATGCAATGGAATTTATCTCATAGGAACCCTCGTTCATATCTCCGACAGCGGGCAGATCGGAGGTCTTTTCCCAGTGCTCAGGACTCGCTATCCAGCTGGACGGAAGAAATTTTTCAGAATCAGGAGGAGTCTGCGTGGGAGACCAGTCTCTGTTTGTCCTCCACCATTTGCCGTCGGCATTTCTCTTTATGGTTATATAGACCCCCTTTCCGCCGGCGATTCCCGAGGCATTTGTATTGGGATCATAAGCCGTGCCCGATACGATCGGCAAAGATTTGGCGAAAGAACCCTGAACCGGCACTTTCACACTGGAAGTAGGCTCAGTCTGGTCGAAGGTTATGGTATGGTAATTGGGCATGGTCGCTACTATGCCTTCCTGGTCCATCGCCCTCGCCCGGAATTCATATATCATCGTATTCTGAAGCGGGGGCATGGTCCATGTCCAGTCATAAGTAGGACCGGAACCGGTGAGATTGGCGGTATGCCAATATTCGGAGGCGCTGAAAGTGCTTCCCTGCCAGAATAACCCGCTGTGATATTCTCTTATCGACACGCTGGAAGAAACAATTTTGTTCAGGTCATATGCCGTGCCTGAAATAACCGCAAAATCATTGGATTTCTTTCCGTCGATCGGAGAAATTATTCCCACCAAAGGAGGACCGGACGTGTCGTAAGTGAAGTCGCGCGTCTGATATGAAGAGTAATTTCCGGCATAATCTCTGGCTCTCGTCTTTACCCTATACTGCGTATTATTCACCCACGTGGGAGTTGAATGGAACTGCCACGGCACGCTGAAAGCGGTTTCCGTGCCCGTTGAAGCCTGTATCCAGCAGGCATCATCAGATCCCCCGTCGCAGAAATTATCGCTTATCGTAAATCCGGACGTTCCGTTCCACCAGCCGCCAGCTCCGGTGGGCGGATATCGTATCGCCGCATATGTATTGCTTATCTTGGAGCGCCTGCTATTTGAGCCGTCAGAAGCGCTTCCTGTTATTCCGCCGGGCAAATCCGCCTCATAGTCGAGGTTCGGATCCGATATCGAGATATCCGGAATAGTGGAATCGTATGTAAACTGGACCGTGGTCCAGGCTGAAAGATTGTATGAAGGGACTGTTGCATCCTTCGCCCTGACATGCACCGTATAAAATCTGTCATCGCACCAGTCCGATGTCCCCTGAGCCGGACATGTTGCCTTCGGCACCGTCCATGAACCCGTATCCTGAGCGACAATCCATGTGTTTTCATTCCCTGTCCAATTATAGCCGTTCCAATAATCATTCTCCTCGCTCTTGATTATGCGGACGTAAACAGCCCCGACATCGGCAAACGGATGAAACGGCAAATCCCTTGCCGTGCCCGCTATGGAAACAAGCGGATTAACTGGAGACTTATACCCTTGGTCCGTAATATTCGTCACTGAAACGGTCGGAGCGGCCACGTCGTAGAGCCATTCTGCAATCGGGATATTCGTATCCTGCGTATTGTTGCTGGTATCTCTGCCTCTTGCCTCAATCTTATATACCGTATCCGGAGCCCATGAAGCGGGAAGAGCAGAATAACTCCATGTGGATGTGGCGGCGGAATATATTCCCGCGGGAGCGGTTACAGATTTCACCGTGGGGCTTGACCATGCTCCGTCCCAATACCATGTGTCGTTTCCTGAAAGGTAGCTTAAAGTTATGACCGCCTCTTTTACTCCGCTGAAATCATCCGCTATTGTCCCCGAAGTTATGGAAAGCCCGCTTCTTTGGACGCCATGAAGGGGAAATAGTATTTCAGCGGTGGCGGAAGTTCTGTCAATTGAGATAATGCTGGACGACGCCCCCACTGAAAATACGTCCTGCGTATTGCCCGGATACGGCAGTGTATTGTCGATAGCCCTTGATAATATGAGATATTTCACGCTTTCCGGGGCATAAATGCCGAAAGGCACGGAAGCATATGTCCATGAGCCGGATGAAGCGCCGGAAAAAACCGCGTCTTTCCATAAAGGATGACACGGAACCGACCACCAATTAGATCCGCTCCAGCACTCCAGCGTGTCAAGTCTTTGTATGGCAGTCTGCACATAAGTCGAATGATGTATGCCTGCGTCGGTAGACGCAAGCCCGTCGGTGGCCGTGCCCTGTATTACGGGGAAAGAACTCCCTCCTGAAAGATGTCCGGGCTGGGTTATATATGCGGTTGGAGAAGATCTGTCAATCACAAAAATTTGGCCTGGTTCATCCGCCTCATGATTATCTCCGTTATCGACCGCTCTCACGCTCACCCTGTATCTCCATGCCGGCTGCCAGGACAGCGAAGCGGTTGAATAATTCCATGTGCCTGACGACGCGCCCGTAAAATTGACGGCCACCCAAGTTGACTGGTCGATAAACTGAGAGCCGCTCCAATAAAAATCCGTGAGCCCGCCCTCTGCCTGATCGGCGCCGAAATCCTTTATCTGCAGTTCCACCTTAGCTATGGAACCGAAAAGATTATTGTCGCCGGCAGTGCCTTCGATCAACGTTATGTTTCTATAAAATGCCGCGCTGGAAACCGCGGTAATAAATGAGGAAGGCGGCATTGTGTCGATCTTAAATCTCCGCGTCTTTGAGCTTTCGGTATTATTGCCTCCGTCCCCTGAAAGAACGCTGTCTTTGGCATACGCCTTCATCACATAATTTTTTTCCGTAATCCAGTTCAAAGCGCCGGTAGACCAGTAAATAGTCGTCTGCGGAGGCGCCGGATTTAAAGTAATGGTATTGGTGGAAAGTTCCGTGCATCCTGCTGCGGCCCAGTCATTGGTCTGCCAATTCCAATATCGGTCCGCTCCGGGATCACAGCTTCCGCTTGCGTTTTCGTCTATAAAAACGCTCATCCAGACTTCATTCACTCCTGAAGAAGCGTCGCCCGAAGTGCCGGACAACTGTTCAAGCGGATGAGATGTACTATTGAACCCGGCGCCGTCGTAAGACGGAGTTGTTATATAAGTCACGGGCGCTGTTTTGTCAAAGGTGAAGGTTTTTGTCGTGAACACTACGTCCTGATTTTTTGCCTTATCCCTTGAATATGCGATTATCTGGTATTGGTGGTCCGTTTCCCATGAATCCGTATAAGCCGGAAGACTTGAGCCGGATATGCTCCATGACGCGGGAGATCCGTCTGAAACAGCCAGTTCTCTGCTTGAGACGGACACCGACCACGTGGAACTCTGCACATTCCAGTATCGGCCTCCCAGAGTTATATCTCTTATGCGCGCATATACCGCCTCTTCTCCGCTTGCAAACGAAGTTCCGGAATTCGGGATATCATTTGCAGTGCCGTAAATGCTGGCAAGCGCTGAATAATAATCATTCACGGGATATTCCATGACCGTGTCGGGATATTTGGTGTCGAATATAAAACTCCGCGAGGATACGCCTGCTTCAAATATGTTCTGCTCATTGCCCGCTTTATCCGAAGCCATGGCTGTGACGAGATATTTGTGCCCGCTGGCCCATTTTCCGGACATATTGACCGGATATGTCCATGAATCCGTGCCGCTGACAACTCCGAAACTGGAAGATTCAAGCGAAAAATTCTGAGCCGCGAAGCTCCAGTAAGTGGCGGAATATGTCAAGTCCTGTATCTCTATCTTTATATTCTCCAATCCCACATCGTCCGCGGCGGTGCCGGCAATCGAAGAAAACGCCTTATATTCCGCGATCGAAGGGGCGGTTATTGTAGCCGTCGGCCTGACTGCGTCATAGGTGAATGTGGCGCCTCTTATATTAAACAGGGATTCCTGATTGCCCCCGCCGTAAGCGCTGTCAAATCCCGAAGAAGTTATGTAATACGATGACGCTGAAGTTAAATCATCCGCTCCCGGCAGATATGAAGTTATGGACCATGAGCTCGAATATACGTTAACCTCTCCGGCGGAGGAATCGAAAGTATAATCTCCGGTCCATTTTATTATGGGTTTCCAGTGCTGGCCGGTTGAAATCTTTTTTATCTTCACCAGCACTCTGGAAACAGTTCCCGAACTCTTGGGCGCGGACGGGAAATCAACCATCGTCCCTGAAATCTCGGAAAGAGAACTGATAAAACCTGAATTCGCGGGAACCGAAACTCCCGTCTGTGGCGCCGTTTTGTCATAAACCGTAGTGCCGGTGCCGAACTCAAGAGAATAATTTCCGGCCATATCCGCGGTTTTGGCGTTAAACTCGAAACTTTCCCCCTCATTGGCATTCAAATCAGCAAGAATTGCGCTTGAGGACACATACCATTTTGTCCAATTGGGAGATTCGGACGACACTGCCGTAAACCATGCAAGCTCCGCGTTCAGGGAAGTATCAGTCAGGTCAAAATCTTCCGTGCTTGGATTCCAGAACGAAGCGCCCCCTGTAACCCGCTTTAGCCGCACTTTGACCGTGTCCAGTTTGCCGGGAGAACCGTCAAACGCGGTCCCTCTCAATTCTGAAAGGTCCTTTGCTCTGGGATAAGAAGGCCTAGTCATCTTTACGGTAGGCGTGGAAGAATCAAAGGTAAACGATAAAGAGCTTACTTCTAAATCATAGACCTGCTGCACTTTCCCGGACAAATCCGTTGCCTGAGCCAGCGCAAGATATTTTTTGCCGTTTTCAAATGCAATATCCACGTTCCAGTCGCCGACGTCTCCGCCGGCCTTAAAGAAATTCGGGCATACCGCGGTAAACCCGTATCCCGGCCCGTAACAGCTGGCTCCCAATCCGGCGTTTGACGATACGGAAACCGCTATTGTTGAAACTCCCACTGTGTCCGAAGAATACCCCTGTATCAAAGACTGCGCCTTAATATGCTGGCCGTTTAACGGAGAAGAGATGAATGCGGTGGGATATTCGTCGTCATATGTGAATGTGAAAGTCTGATACCGCACGTTATAAGGCTGCGCCCTGTCTTTGATCCTTGCGCTTAATGTATAGACATGTCCGTCGAGCATTGAAGAGTCGGACGGTCTCTGCCATGACCATGTGTCGGGATTGCCGTAGTTATAGGTGGCCGTTGATTCGTAAAGAGAAGAAGCTCTGTTAAATCCATTGCTCCCGTTCCACCAGCTTCCGCCTGCTCCGCCTGCGCTGGATACTGCGATTTCAATCAATCCTATGCCCGCGGGGCTGTCGACGGCGGTGCCTGAAACAAGTTCCTGTTCATCGCTCAGATAACCTCCGTTATAAGGCGTTGTCAAAGCCGCCGTGCCGGCCAGCAGGTCAAACACAAAGCTTACGCTGTCTTTGTTTACTTCAAACCCGGTCTCCGCGTTATGCACGCTGTCTTCGCCTTTCGCGCTCAAAACATACCGCTTGTCATGCTCCCATACCGGCACATTGCTGTATCCCCAGCCGGGGCTCGTGCTTATCCAGGTATTGACGTCATCCACCCACTGCGTGCCCGTCCAATACGAAGTCGGCTCAGTCAGCCGCTGCAGCCTCAAATAAACCGTACTAACACCCGCTTGTATAACACCCGCAGGCATATCGGCGCTCGTCCCGCCTATATACGCCAGCGCGCTATACGTGCTTAAGCTTACAGGCGTAATAACCCCGCTTACTGGCGACGAAAAATCTACGCTGAACGTGCTCCCGCGCACATAAAACGGCTCCTGATTGCCCCCGCCGTCGGCGCTGTCAAACCCCGAAGATGTTATGTAATAAGAAGTGCCTGTGGGCAGTTTGTCCGGTATCGGCGGCAAGCTATCCGACAAAATCGTCCATGAGTCCGGATGAACCTTGACGTAATCGTCTTCCGACTTCATATTGTATACCGCCGGCTGCCAATCGCCTGCAAGCGGGCTCCAGTATTTGCCGTCGCTGAACCGCTGCAATCTTACCCAAACTTCGTCCACAGTGCCGAGATTGAGCCCGCTGTCTGTCTTTTCAAACAACGTTCCGGATATCTGCGAGAGGGAACTGACATAGATATTGCTTCCGGCCTGCGGAAATATAAGCGATGTCTCAGGGGGAGTGTTGTCGAAAACGGTCGTAGAAGTGGAATACATCACCCTCCCGGAATCGTCGTACGCTCTCGCATTTATTTCATACTCTCTTCCGCTTTCCAGATCGTTTACAAGCGAGGCTGAAGAAACAAACCACTTTGTCCACGCGGGCGATTCGGTATCGGTGGAAGCCGCCGTAAACCACGCCTGTTCCATCTGAGACGGCGCAAGGTCAAATCCGTAATTTGAATTTACCGCCTGATTTGCGTCCCAATAGGAAAGAGCCAAAACCCGTTTCACCCGCATTTCCACTTTTGTAAGAACGCCGGGCGAATTGTCGTTCGCGGTGCCGGAGATGATTTCCAAACTCTTTGAGCGGATGGCTGATAAATCCGAAGGCTTTATAATATTTATTGTCGGACTGGACTTATCCAGTATAAAAGTAAACGATGAAACCGGCGTTGAGAAATTATCGGCATTGTCTTTGGCCCTCGCCATTACGAGGTATTTGACCCCGTCCTGCCAGCTGGGGGAAGAATCAGTAAGCGCCCATGCTCCCCCGTCCGTAGTGG
This sequence comes from uncultured Elusimicrobiales bacterium, assembly GCA_964520045.1. Taxonomy (GTDB): domain Bacteria; phylum Elusimicrobiota; class Elusimicrobia; order Elusimicrobiales; family CAZFMJ01; genus CAZFMJ01. The sequence continues at coordinate 56,612 of CAZFMJ010000005.1, forward strand.
TGGATGCGGTTATCCAGCCGCTGGTTCCGGAAGTGCTGAAATTAACGTCTTCAATATTGAAGTTGCTCCCGTCCCACCAGTATCCCGATCCGTCGGGATTGTCGCGTATGGCTATCTTTACTTCATGTAACTGCGATTTTCTTCCATTGGCGCCGTCGCCCGCGGTTCCTCTGACCGCAGGCACGGACGATTCAAATTTATAATTCGGCTCAAGTATCCTGGCCGTAGGCGTGCTGGAATCCCATGTGAAATACCGCGTTGTCCAATCCGAAAGATTGCCCGCCGAATCCAATGCCCTCGAATTAACGGTCATCTGCTTATTGTCGCCCCAGTCCAGACTCGGCTTGGCAAGCGACCACGGGGCTGAACCCGAAGCCACATTCCATGTTTCAGAATCCGACACCCATCCGTTCTGTGACGCTTTCCAGTAGGGAAGTCCGCCCGCTTCGCTTCTGTAAATACGCACAAACACTGTCTGAACACCGGTAAACGCATGAGACGGCGCGTCCCCCGAGGTGCCGGATATATAATCCAGCGGCTTAAGAGGGCCGAAATATTTGTAATCAGCATCCAGCGGGGACACAAAACTGCTGGAAGGATTTTCACGATCCATAAGCCATGTTATCAGCGAACCGGCGACCTGAGTGCTCTTGCTTATGTCGACGCCTCTCGCGCGTATGCTGTACTGCCTGCCGGAGACATACGGGCCGGTAGTCCAGGAAGAAGGAAGATTTGTATAAGCCCATGTGGTGTTTTTTGATCCCGGATTTGCCACCGGCGTGGTTATTTCAACCTCTGAAGCATAAAAATCGGTTTCATTCCAATAATACGTCGTCGATCCGTCAAGATAAGAAATCCGCAGAAGGACCTTGTCCGCGCCGGAATAATCATCCGTAATCGTTCCTGAAGCGACAACAACCTGCCTTCTGGCGGATTTATCCGAAGGAATTGTTACGACGGCTTCTGCAGGCACCCAGTCGACAGCGAATGTGTTGGAGGATTCGCCTGTATTAAAAATAGTCTGCTGGTTTCCTGCACGGTCGGTTCCGCTTGAAACGACAAGATATGATAATCCGCTCTGTCCGCCGGTGGATATCGTAAGAGACCATGTGCCGGAAGAATATCCGACAAAAACCGCGTCGTTGAATTTTATCGTATCCGAAGAATCCCATGCCCTTGTCGTTTCGTTCCAATATTTATAATTATCCAGCCTGCGTATCGCCACGGAAATGCCGTCCGGATCTATTCCCGCATCCGCCTGCGTCATACCGTCGATCGCCGTGCCTGTAATAGCGGGGAAAGCCTTGAATCCCGAACCGTCTCCGGGCTCATAGATATATGTTTGCGGACCGGTGATATCCATTGTTACAGCCGGACCGTCGCTGGGAGTTTCGGTATTTCCCGCAGAATCCACAGCCTTAACATAAATCTTATATTTTCTGGATTCTGTCCAGTTTACTCCCGAGTAATTCCATGTTCCCGAAGACCCTCCCGCAAAATTAACCGCCACCCATGTGGAACCCAAAACCGAGCAGGTCACAAAAGCGCCTCCGCCCCAGCAGGTATCATCATCCCCTCCTGCGCTGAAATCGGGGCCATAATCTACGACCTGCAGTTTGACTGAAGAAAGCTGCGACACCATATCTTTATCCTCTACGGTTCCTTCAATTACGGAAAGCGGATTGGAACCGGAAAAGGACTGGCCATTGACAGGAAAGGTAACTGTCGATGCCGGCGGATCAATATCTATAGTGAACATTCTCTGCTTTACGGATTCGATATTTTCTCCGCCCCTGTCTGCTGTTACTGCATCCTTTGCAAATACCCTTAACACATACTGCTTTCCCGACGTCCACGTGCTTGAGTCAAAGAAAACATCCCATGCCGCGGTATTGGCCGGAAGGCTAATTGAAAAATGAGGCGTAATTGTGGATGTACCGGCCTCGCTCGTATTATTAAATTGTTTCTGCGGCCAGTTGTAATACCTGTCTCCGTTCCCCGATTCAAAAATATTATTCTTATTTTCGTCCAGAAACAATGAAACCTGCATCTGCGCTACTCCGGCTGTCGGATCATACGCGGTGCCGTAAAGGCTGATAAGCGGATTAGTCTGCGAATTAAATCCGTCTCCGTCCTGCGCCGGCCTGGCTATAACCGTATTGGGAGCAGTATTGTCGAACTTGAACGTATGGGTCGTATAATCCACATTAAGATTTTTTGCCTTGTCCCGGGCATACGCGATTATTTCATATTCATGCCCGCTTTCCCATGAATCGGCGTAATTCGGCAGACTGGAACCGGATATCGACCACTCGGCAGGGGCGCTGTCCGCCGCGGTTATCTCCCTGCTTGACATAATAACCGTCCATGTGGCGCTTTGGACGTTCCAATATTTCCCGCCAAGCGTCAAATCCCTTATCCGTATGAACACTGATTCTTCTCCGCTTGCATAAGGCGCGCCTGAATCCGCAATATCATTGGCTGTCCCCGAACTTATATCAAGAGTTGAATAGATATCTTCCTCCGCGGGAACGTCTCCGGGCGTTATAATCACGGTGTCCGGCTTTTTCGTATCGTATATGAATGTTCGCGACGAAACGCCGGTAAAAAATGTATCTTGCGTATTTTTGGCCTTATCGGAAGCCCTTGAAACGGCCAGATATTTATGGCCGCTCTGCCACCTGCCTTCCATATTGACCTTGTCATAGCTCCATGCTCCGAACCCGCTTACCGCGCCGTAGCTCGAAGATTCAAGAGAAAAATTTTCCTGCTCAAAACTCCAATACGTGGCCGGATACGTAAGATCCTGCAGTAAGATCTCAACCTTGTCGCCGGAAACATCATCAACCGCCGTCCCCTGTATAAGCGCCAATGAATTATGATAGGCAAGATACGGCGCGTTTATCACAGCCGTCGACCTAACGTTATCATATGTAAATGTGGAAATTCTCGACATATACCCGCTTTCAACCATTCCCGAAGCATCGGAAGAACGAACCACCACATAATAGGATGTGCCCTGCTCCAAATCCGCGGAAGTTATTCTTCCCTGTCCGTTAGAACTGTTAAAATAGCGCCACTGCGCGGTTGCGCTGCAGCTCGAGTTTATAACAATATTACTGGGATTGATGTCGGGGTCAAAATACGGAGTTTCCTGCACCTTTCCGAATTCGTGCGTAAATTCTATCCACCACTGTCTACTGGAAAGATTTCTGACGGCTATTTCCATTTTATCTATGCACGAAATATTGGAAACGTCCGACGCCGTGCCCCATATGCCGTTTGCCGAATCCCAGTCCGCGGCATTTATATATGAGTCTGCGGAAGGGAATGTGCTCACTGAAACAGGCGCATGAGTATCCCATACGAAGGTGGAATAAACTATTGTGAAATTGCCGGCGGTATCCGATGATTTAACATGAACGGAATACTGCCTGCCTTCTATTAAGCTTAATGTGGCCTGTGTTGTGGACCACTGCGTGTAATCTGACTGCGAATCAGGCACAAACCACGCAGCCTCCGCCGGAAGCTGCGCAACAGGCTTAAAAACCCCGTCTCCCACATGCCACCAGCCTATTTCAGGAGTGTTCTGCCTTATGCGCGTCCAAACTTTATAAATCCGGCCTGCGGCGTTTGTGACGCTGCCGGTAGTGTCATCGGCAGTGCCTTTGATAATCGGCAGATATGATTCACGCGCCGAATCGGGATTGAGTATTGATACGGTGGGAGATGAAGTATCCGTATACCACCTGAATGTTACCGACGGAAATCCTCCCAAAATAACTTGGCTGTTCTGGGCATTATCTTTGGCGTAAGCGTAAAGAGTATACGTAGAGCCGTCAGCCAGTTTGGACAGCAAAGCGCTTGAAGCCGCGCTTGACCAGTACACGCTGAGGCCGTTTCCTGTCCCGCCTGAGGCCGTAAAATAAACCGTAGTTGCTGAAATAAAATCAAGGCCTGAGAAATAATTTGTATTAGGCGGCGCCATGGATTGTTTTAAGGCAAATTTAACTTCTTCAAGTCCAGACAAATCTCCGCCTGCCGTGCCTTCCATTAAGCTCAAATCCCTTACGAGTCCCGTTCCTGCCGCCGGCATGCTTATAGCGCAACTGGGCGGAGTGGTGTCTATTATCACGTCCGCAACGGTTAAAATATTTCCGGTATTGGCGGTAGGAACGGCTCCATCCCTGCCTTTCACTTTTATCTTGTAATTTTTATCTGACAGCCAAGCGCCGGCCAGAAACCCGCCGTCGTCATATATCCAAGTCCCGGAAGACGGGCTTAATGCTGTATAATCCCCCGAATCAGGATTAAACCAGTCATTTGACGTAACTGTATAAGAGCTGAAATACCCGTTGCTTCCGTAATAATAATATGTGTCATTGTTTTCGAGATACGATATCTGCACCTCTACATTTCCGCTTCCGGCTATGCCCGCGTTGTTGCTGTAAAGCGAATCGTCTATGGTTCCGTTTACCGAAGAGGGGGTGCTGTTTATTCTGTCGCCGTTTGATATGTTTGTGACAAGCGCATCAGGTCCGGAATGGTCGAACGTTATTGTTTTCGATGAACCCAGGGCCGGAGTAAATCCCGTCTGAATAAGGCCCGCTTTATCCTGCGTTTCGATCCAGAGACTGTATTTTTTGTTATTGGAAGCCGAAGTGTTGAATTCGGGAGGCAGTGCTGAGAATGTCCATGAAGATCTGAAAACCGTAACTTCTGTTGACGTCACAACGTCCGCCTGTCCCCAATTTAAGCCGTTCCAATATTGATTGGTGCTGTGCTTGTGTATATAAAGCCGCGCCTTTGCGACGGGCAGGAAATTATCCTCAATAGTTCCGGAAGCTATGCTTAAACCGGAATGTATGCCGCCATGCGCGAATGAAGTTATAGTGCCGGTGGGCAAAGCTACGTCAAAATATAAGGTTTTGCCCGCAGGGGTAGGATCTATATTTGAGTCGAATGAAGATCCTTCGCTGTCCAATGCATTATCAAATGCTTTGGCCTGCAGTATGTATGTTTCATTGTTTGCCCATGCAACGGTAGGCTTATTGACCACAAATGTCCATGAAGAGCTCCACCAGACCGCCTCGTTCTTGCCCCAGCTGTTTGCGTCGGTCGTCCATGTGGAACCTGTATTTTCATAATACTTGCTGTCCGACCTCTGAATCAAAAACTGGACCTTCTTTATTCCGCTGGCATTTGACCCCTGCACGAGCGGGTCAAGAGCGGTGCCTGTAAGTTCGTTCAGATCGCTGTAATAATCAACCGCCTCGCTTGGATATTCAAAAAAGGTATTGGGCGTCACCGTATCGATTCTTACTTCTTTGGCAGGCGGGGAAGGTTCGTCTATCTGGGAACTGTTTTTGCCTATCGATCGCACCGTGTAAGACGAACCGTCTATCCATTCAGGCAAATCTCTGTCCATGCTAGGCGTATAATCCCAGCTGACTCCCCCCAGAAATACCGCCGTGGCGGTTGTGCTCGGAGCCCAATAACCATTGCCGCTGCCTGCGGGATCATACCAATAATCGCCGTTGGATTTGCGGGAAATTTCTACCTTTACGCTTACCGTTTTATCATTCGCAGTGCCCTCTAAATAAGTAAGATTTTTGTAATACTGCACCTGTGTTTCCTGAGGGGGACCTTTGGGAACCCGTATTATGGTCAGCGCATCCGGCGACCTGAACAAAAATTGTCTAGATGAAGCCGCAATTTGATAGTTGTCCGCCAAATCAACAGCGGACGACCTTACTACGTAGTAGCATTCATTCGTAAAATTGACTCCTGCGGTATCCATGCTCCAGACATTTGTGTCAGTGTTATAAACCGCAGGCAGCCATCTTTCACCGGACCAGCTTGTCCCCCCCTGCCAGTATTTGCTGTTGCATTCATTGAAAACGCTTATATAAACATGTTTTATATCCGAAGTGGACGCATCTACCGCAGTTCCGCTTATCGACATCATTATGCTTTGAACGCTTCCATCCGGCAATGGCGGAATGTTTATTGCGGAAACAGGCGGAGTCTGATCATACATAATGCGGCTGTACTTATCGGCAAAATTTGAAATATTGCCGGCATAATCTTTTACGCGCACCTTAAATTTATACTCCCTGCCGTCAGGCTCCGAATCCCATCTTGCCCAGTATGTGGTGGAAATATTTACATTGTATGTCCATGAATCCTTGTAAACATCCGCTTCAAGGGACGGATACGGAGCCGATGCGGCCCATGTGCTGCCGTCCCAGAAATAACCGCCCGCAGGATCGTGTCCGGCAGTAACATCCTCTATTTCGATATACACCTTTTCAACACCCGCTTTCACATGTCCGCCTGCCGCATCGGAATCATTCATTGTCCCTGAAGCTATCGCTATAGCAATGAAATAATTCGTTGCGGTAACGGAAAGCGAAAGTATTTGCAGGGTAGGCGTTGTGAAATCCACTATGAATGCCGCGGTAGTATACCCTGCCTCATAATTGGTATATGCCAGATAAGTATCTTTTGCATTATCTCTTGCCTGCGCCTGAATTTCATAGCGGTACCCTTCTGCAAAATGGCTGCGCTGCGTTTCGCTTAAAGTTTTATACCACTTCTCCATATCCGGATTCGGGTTTCCCAGCGCAAGGTCAAAACTGTCTGAATTTCCCGCGCTGAAACTGGTAATCCAGTTATACCATTCGCGGGTATCGGTTGAATTAAGCCTGCTTATCCTTAAACCCACCTGCCTCACCCCGGAACCTCCGGCGCCGTCATAAGCGGTTCCAGACAGCGTATCAATAGAATAGTTTAGATAGCCGACGCTCTCTATGCTCGAAACAGGCTGGGTTGTTATTGAAACAGGCAGATTTTTATCTATCTTAAATCTCGCCCCGTTATTATGCACATCATTATGCGTTATCGCCGGATAATTATTTACATTGTCCGTAACTTTCTCCCTAATTCTGTACCACATATTCGTGATAAAATCTGGGTCAGCGGTATCGATATTAGTAAACGACCACGAACTTCCGGTCACATAATAAGCTGCCGTAGACCATATGATATTGCCCAATCCTGAATCAAAATTCCTGCTCAGCGGATTCCAATATTGCTGGTCATCCTCTCTTTCTATGGCGACTTTCACCTCATATACGCCGGATGGATTCACTCCGGGATCATTTCCGGTTCCGCTTATTTCCGCAAGGCTTGAAAATGATATGCCTGAAGCGGGGAAAGACACCGTCGATATAACATTGGCGCTGTCTATTGTAAAAGTCGTCTTCGTTACGGCACTCTGCTCAATGCCGGCGGAATCCGTAGCCCATGCCTGTATCCTGTATGTTTTATCGTTTGTCCAAACAGGAAATGCCCCTGTAAATTCCCATGTCCATGTATTGCCTATTTGCCCCGTTTTTACGGCTCCGAGCCTGTGCGGACATGCCTGCCATCCTCCGCCTGTCCAGCAGGATGTATTATAGTTAGGAGCGCTTCCGGTTGATAATGAAATCTGAACTGTTGCGCCTGAAATAAGGTTTATATCATTGGCTGTCCCTGAAATAAGAGTAAGCTCCTTTTTGTGAGTAACGGTCACAGCAGGCGCCGTAATTCCGCTGGTCGGAGCCAGATCGTCGTATATGAACGTAAAGTTATGATAATTAGGATTCGGCGGAATTGACTTGTCATACATCCTGAGTTTTAGTTGATATTCGTTATTGCTTGCCATGTAGGCATTACCCGGCCGGGTAGATTCCCACACACCTGCGGTATAATTGCTGGTGCTTTGATACACGGGATACCTTGAAGTAAATCCGTTTACGCCGTTCCACCATGTATACTCGTCGCCCATAGATGAACTGGAAAAAGCTATTTCGATGGAAGAGACTCCCGCGGGAGAATCATATGCCGTGCCTGTCAATGTATTTTGCGCCGCCCTCAAATAACCTCCTAACTCCGGAGATGTGAGACCGGCAAGGGGGCCCTGCAAGTCAAATACCACGCTCACGCTGTCTTTATCAACTTCAAACTCACTCTCCTGATTGCCGATATTGTCCTTCGACTTCACGCTCAGCACATACCGCTTGTTGTTTTCCCACGCAGGCACACTGCTATACCCCCACCCAGCGCTCGTGCTTATCCAGGTGTTCGCGTCATCCGTCCACGCCGTCCCAGTCCAATACGAAGTCGGATCCGTCAAACGCTGCAATCTCAAATACACAGTATTAACACCCGCCTGCACCAATCCCGCAGGCATATCCGCGCTCGTCCCGCTTATAAAGCTCAGCGCGCTATACGTGCTGTTGCTCACAGGCGTCACAACTCCGCTCACAGGCGACGAAAAATCTACGCTGAACGTGCTCCCTCTCACATAAAACGCTTCCGCGTTGCCCGTGTCATACGTGTTGTCCAACCCCGACGCCGTTATATAATACGAGCTCCCGCTCTCTAAATCCGTCGCCTCAGTCTCGCCCAGCTTAGGCAGTTTCGCATACACCTCGTAGCTGCTTACATACAGCCTGAACCGGTCGGTCTGCGCAGTATCCGCCATGCGCACGTTCGCGTCCCACAGCTCATCGCTGAAATTCCAGTAATATCCGTCGCGAACGCGCTTTAAATATATGCTTACCTTCGTTACGCTGCCTTTGTTCAGCCCGTTGGCCGTCGTATCCGATACGTCACCCCTTATATACGGCATACTGCTCACATATACGCTGCCCATCGCCGGAAATACCTGCGTGCTCACGGGCGCGCTGTAATCATATATCACCGTTCGGCTTGAATACGGCACACTTACATTCCCAGCTTTGTCATACGCCCGGCTTATCAATATATACGAATCACCGCTTATATACGGCACCGCGCTCGATACGCTCCAGCTCGTCCAGTCCTGTCCGCTTTGCGGCAGCGCGCGTATCCACGCGTTCTCCATGTCCCCTTCTTCATAGCTAAACGTCAAATCGCTCGGCTTTAAATACCTTATCACCGCGCCTTCCGCCTGCCTTATCCGCACTTCCACTCGATCCAGGATTCCCACTCCCGTATCTGCCGCTGTCCCCTTAAATACGCTATACCCGCCTTCCTTCAACAGCTTCGTCCGCTCAGCCGCTGTGCCCGCTATCGGCGTGCTTACATACACACCAGGCGCCGTCACTTCATACGTAAACGTCACAGAGCTCGTCCCCAAATTAAACGCGTTCTGCTCGTTGCCCGCGCTGTCCAGAGCTTTCGCTGTCACCGCATACTTATATCCCGCCTGCCACCCTATCCCGCTATAATCCCAGTTATCTACCGTGTTCCTAGCCTTAAACCACGCGCTTGTTAATGCGCAATCCCCCGCAAAATCATTCTGCGCCTCGCGGTAGCACCCTGCTCCCAGCTGCTCCACCTTCAGGCTTATCGTGCTCACTGTCAAATCATCGCTGCTTATTCCGCTCACCGTTATCGACGAATTAATGTGCTGCCCGTTATACGGAACGCTTATCGTCGCCGTTGGCCGCACCGCGTCATACGTAACATCAAATTCCTGCGTCCGCTCATGCGTCGGGATCGCCAGGTCACGGCTCCTTATCCGCAGACGATAGTTTTGACCGCTTATCATATACTGAACATCCGGTCGCACCCAGCTCCACATATCCGGGCTGCCGCGCGTATAACCGTTCGTGCTCGTATACACAGCGCTCCCGCTGTCAAATCCGTTAACACCGTTCCACCAGCCGCCTGACCCGGCATTCGAAGATATCGCTATGTCTATACTGCTTATACCGGCAGGCGCGTCCACTGCCGTTCCGCTTATATCCGTATCTGTGCCTTTGATGTATCCAACCGCCCCAGCGCCGGTCAATCCTACCGTCGCTGAATCTAAATCAACCACAAAATTCACGCTGTCTTTATCAACTTCAAACTCGCTCTCCTGATTGCCGATATTGTCCTTCGCCTTTACGCTCAGCACATACCGCTTGTTGTTCTCCCACACGGGCACGCTCGAATATCCCCACCCTGCGCTCGTGCTTATCCAGGTATTGCTGTCGTCTACCCACTGCGTCCCAGTCCAATACGAAGTCGGATCCGTCAAACGCTGCAATCTCAAATACACAGTATTAACACCCGCCTGCACCAATCCCGCAGGCATATCCGCGCTCGTCCCGCTTATAAAGC
>CAZFMJ010000006.1:0-66204 GCA_964520045.1 uncultured Elusimicrobiales bacterium
AACGGCATGAATTTTTTTGAGGCCGTCTATAAAACCGGGTCCTCCTTTTACTTCGCGCACAAGTTCCCCCCCGGCTATTCCGAAATCATCCTGTATCTCGCAGACCGTCTGCACCTGGTCTCCGGGAGACGCTTCAAGTTCAAAAGTGGGAGACAAAATTTCGGCTTTCGGCAGTTCGTCTTCGGCCGCCGTTATCTCCGAGACCGCGGGGGAGGGGTCCGCCCAGCCGTCCTCGGAGACAAGGGAAATAAAATACCGCATACTGCCGAACACGGGGAATGAAACGCCGTATCTTCCTTTGGAGTTCAAAAAGTGAAGATTTCTTCCAGCGGGGGCTGTTGCGGCTGAACCGTTTTCCTGCGGGAGGGCGTCGGATAGCGTCAGATAGGCGGAGGAAAGCTTCCATGCGCATTCCCCGCTTATCTCCGCTATGCTTCCCTTAAGCGCCCGCGTTTCCCGCGGAATGGTTTCTTCTGATATTTGTTGTTTTCCGGTATAGGCGGGAAAGGTTATTTTAAAACGGGTGTTTTTAAGATATGGATATTCCCTCGGCTTTATCGTATAGAGCGAGCTTTCCATGCCTTCATAAAAAAGCCGGTATTCAAGCGGTTCCGTAAGACCGTTTATCATATATGAAAAAGAGCCGCCTGAAATCTTTTGCCATTGCGCCGGCCGCCAATTTGACGAAAACACTCTTCCGGCTGAAAAGGCCGAGCGGATTTTAAGTTCCGGAACCCCGTTTCTGTTCGCAAGCCAGCGCGTTTTTATTTCAATATTTTTGCCCCACGGCGTTTGGGCATTTCCCGGCTCTATCTGCATATAGCGTTCAAGGGGCATATCCGCAAAAGGCCATGCGCAGCGGCTGAAAACCGCTGGATTTCTCCATGTCTGGCCCATCGCCGCAAGCCCCATGAATGCCGAAAACAGCGCTTTTCTTTTAATACTGCGGCTTAGGGCGGTTTTGAAGGCTTTTGCGTTTTTCTCTTTTTTTACCAGCCCTGCGGTCTGGCTGATGTGTTCCCGGGCGAATATCTGCGATACATTGGAGGGGACCGGAGAATTCATCAGTTCCCATGCCGGAATTATATAGCCGGTAAGAGCTGGAACCGCGGAGGATATATGCGAGAGGATGGCATCGGTCCTCAAACCTATTATCGGCCAAAGCCATTTTTTCCATATCTGCCATGTTATCAGCAGGCATATGAAAAAGAAAAGAGTCTGTCTGGCGGGCCGGGGGAAGATGAAAACCGAATCGGCAAGTATGAAGGAGGAAAGCAGAAGCGTGGAGATGGAAAGAAGCTCCGCCGCGGCTTTTGCGCTTACCTGCAGGGCATACTGCCTTTTCCACGCAGAAACCTGTTTGCGTATAATTTCAGTTTCCATACATTAAGAAGGGAGACGGTAAACGGTAGATGGTAGACGGTAAAATAAAAACAGCTGCAAAATTTGCCACAAAAAGCACAGAAAGCACATAAACAATGGAACCACTTTTTTTGTGCCTTATGTGCATTATTGTGGCTGAACTTTCTTCTTTCTTGCCTCTTTTGTTTTTAGTCTCCGCTTTCCATCTTCTTTACTCTGTCGAAAAGTTTTTTTGATTCGTCATTCATGCCCATTTTGTCGAAGTTGTCCGCAAGTTCCGTAAGCCCTTGGGGATCATTGGTAAGGTCATATACGAATATGGAATATCCCGCGGTAAATACGGGCTTTCTGCTTTTAAGCCAGTCAAAAAATTTCTTGTCGGGGTAATAAGTCGCCTGCAGGTTGGTCGCCGACACCGCCAGAAGCATCCTATCCCATTTTGACGAATCTTCCGTTATCGCCATCTGCACTACGGCGCTTGTAATGGGAGCGAGCGGGATAGTCTTAATCCCGTAATAGGCAGGGTCCGCCGTTCCGAAATAAGACAGATACAGCGGGGGATTCCCTTCCTTTTTTATGAATTCTCCCAGCTGTTTTAAGGCCTGTCCCCAGTCCAGATTTGAATCCACCAGCATTTTATAGCCGTTTTCAGCTCCGCCCGCGAATTCATTGAAATAGGCAAGATAAAAGGGATGTGTTTTAACCGTTGAAAAAATTATCCACAAAGAAAGAGCGGCCGGAATAAGCTTGAACCCCATGTTTTTCCGGAAAAGGCAGTATGCGCCCGAGCCGGCCAGCATTACAAGGAACGGGAAAACGGGAAGAATGTGGCGGTAGCCAATCTGGAGTTTTGCGGTAAGAGCCATAAGAAAATACAAAAGGGGCGGAAGTATTATCCAGAGATATCCCTGCTTTATCCGCGGTTTAAGACATAAAAGTCCCGCCGCGGCCAGCGCGAAAAGTCCCGCCGGAGTTTTTACGGCCAGAGCGAAAGGGAAATACCACCATATGCCGGCAAGCGAATATCTGCCTAATATGAAGGAAGACCTGCCCTGATCAAGCCTTTTGAATGTTTCCTGCAATCCGTCAAAATATAAATGGAATTGGCCCAGCCTGTATACCATGGCTATTGTAAAAAATACGCATACGGCGTAAACGGCAAAAAGCCCGAAAAGTCTGTCCCATTTGAATTTTTTCAGGGAAAGATTTTCAATGACCGCCATTCCCATTATCATGGCCGGAAGCACCGCCATGTTGAACTTGCAGGACATCGCAAGGCCGGTGGCTATCGCGCAGAGTATGAAAACAAGCAGAGGTGATTGCGATAAGTCTCTTAATTTAAAAACAGCTGTCTGCTGCTGCAAAACCTGCCTGCGCATTTTTTTATCTTTCGGGGTAGGCTGTGTGTTCTGCGGGACGGCGGCGCCGGTTTGCGTAATGGGGTGGAACACAAGATAAGCTATGAAAAGGCTTATGACGAAAAAAACCATTCCTCCGGCGTCCGTAGTCACAAGGGCGTTGTTTGTGATGAAGGCCGGCATAAACGCCCAGAAAACAAGCGTCCATAGCGCGGCGGAGCTGTTTTCAAGAAGGAGCATCCACAGACCAAGGGTTCCGGCTAAAAGGACGCTCCAGAATAAAAGCGAAAACAGCCGTGCCGTATTGAGTATTTTCTCGGCTCCGGAATCGTTGTTATAAAGGAAAAGATTGCTGTAGCTGTACAAAAGGCCCGAAGCCAGATAGGGATGCCCCAAAAAAATCCTGAGCTTCATTAATGAGACGGGGATGGCCGAGATCATTTCCGCAAGCGGGGGGTGGTCCATTATGTTCAGGGTGTATCGGCCCGTGGCGATATAGAGATTTCCGCTTGCAAGGTGCACGGATTCGTCGTAAGTGGCGGCGGAGGATTTGATGAAAGACCAGCCCAGATAAATGTGTATGCAGAACAATAAGCCCGCTGTTATAATTGAAAGTTTTTTTGTCATGACCCCCATAATTATACAAAAACAATCCGCCTCTTCCGGTGTCGGCGCGGGCAATCGGCGTTCACCATGGAGATTATGATAACGAATCCCGCTACTTTGGGGTATTATATACTGCTAACCTGAAAGTTGCAGTTGAAACATGTTTATCGTATCAAAAAGCTGAATTTTTTTATGCATCCCCCTCTCCTCTCCCTCTCCCTCGGGGAGAGGATAAAAGGTGAGGGCGTAATTGCATTTTTCAGGTCAATTCAACGCTTTTTATAAAACGGGGGAAGGTCAAACAAAGTCTTGGGATGAGTTAGCCGTTGCATTCGGATTTGGCAGGGGTTTTGGTTTACGTTAAAATCACACATCAGGGTTCTGATTACATTATTTGTTATGTGCGCTTGCTGTTCGATAGTGATTGGGCTGCAAACTTTCTCAATATTGGTGAAATTATTTCGAAGTTCAATCATTCTTTCTTTAAATTTATCCTCGGGCATGAGCAGTATGCCGGCCAGTTCTTTCGCCTGTTTGTCTAATCGGCTATATTGTTCGTCGGTTAATTTATTCCATTGCGCGACCCAAGCCTCAGGGGTATCTATGTTTTTAAAAATATCTTTATGTAGGATCGAGTGCGCGAATTCTTCCGCGAGAGTAAATCTATAGCGCCGTTCCATCCAATCTTTGTCCGCCAGGTCTATGTCAATATATAGAATTTTCGCGCTCATGGATATCCAGGCATTGATACCCGTATCTGCCAGCGGAATCGTGTCTATCTTAATCCCATCTTTTTCAAGCATGAGCTCAATATCCACTTCATATTGTCTACCCATGACAGAAATTCGCGGAATCTCGCTGCCGATATGCTGTAATTCTGTTAATGTTTTTTCAAATCCCTTAAACATGGGTATTATTGACCAGGGCGGAATGATTTGATTCGCTCTATTAATTGCTTTAATTCCGTAGCTGTAAGCTTTTGGTTTGCCACCGTTCTAAGCAGGATGGGCAAATAGTCTTGCATGTCGCGGTTATGCGCTATGTCGGCGGGCAGCCGCTCGTTTCTCCCGGCTACGGCGAGATCGAAAAAATCTCCCCATTCCTGAGAGTCTTTGCTGATGCCAAGAACTTTGGCCATCCTGAAAAGTATGGCCTCATCCTGAGGGGGCGAAACTCTGCCGTTTTCAATAAAGCTAAGATTGGAAGGCTGCATTCCGATTTCTTTCGCATAGGCGCGAAGGCTTAAATTCCGGCCAATTCGGAGATTCCGAAGTAAATCCCCAAAAGATTTTTTTTTCTTCATAATAACCCCTAGTCGTATAGATGTATTGGGTGTTGAATGCTTTCTAAGTGTTATAGTAATAGTATAACACCCCAATATAAATTGTCAAGGGCTACGCTCTCCCAAAAATCTGCTATACTTGTTTCGGGTATTAAAAGTCCTGCCCGGCAAGTTCGGACGGCGGCGTTCCTGCTCCGGGAGAATATGGATTTATTCTTGGGTCCATTTATAGCCACCTTATTAACCTTATCTCAAAAAGATAATATCACATAAACTTCTTATAATTTCATTCCCTTGTGGACATCAAGAAATCATTGTAAAATTATAAAGCAGGTGAATAGGCTGAAGCTGTTTAGACTGAAGGTACAAAAAACCAGGTCTTAACGGCCGATTAGGCAAAACAGGCTTCGAAGCAATTCCTTAAATGCAGTTGCTAAGAGACTTCAGCCTTCAGGCTAAACAACCTGAGTTAGGCGCCCATAGCTCAATGGATAGAGTACCAGCCTGCGGAGCTGGGTATCTAGGTTCGATTCCTAGTGGGCGCAATTAATTTTATTATGCGGGGTGTTGAATATGGCCGGAAAAAAATCCAATAAAAATATCTCAAAGACTTCATCAACGGAAACGTGCGAGTGCCGGAAAACGGCGGTAAAAAAGGAATCAATAACAGGCAAATATATTTTTGACAAGAAACTTAACAAGGTCGTTAAAGTGTCCGACAACATACCTTCGATTAAGAAAACCGGCGGGGGCGATTTCGATTCGCCCTGTTCCTCGGGCGAATGCGGAATGGATCCCGGCGCCTGCATGCCCGGCGGATGCGGCGGAGGATGCGGGGGTTTCGGGGAGGATATGTAAGATGGGGGAATAGCGGGACGGCTAGACGGCGTGACAGCCGGGTAGCTGGGCGGCTGGGAAACTGGGAAACCAGGATTTAGTGTTTAGAATTTGGGATTTTGGATTTATCTATCTTATCGCTTACCTACAAGGAAACAAAATGGAAAATAAATACAAGCTTCTTAAGGAAAAACTCGGCGAGATAGCGGATATAAATTCCGCCAATAATCTTTTGCAGTGGGACCAGCAGACCTATATGCCCAAAGGCGGAGCTTCCGCCAGGGCGGAATCAATATCCGTTTTAAGCAGAATAGCGCATGAGAAATTTACGGCTCAGGAGACGGGCAGGCTTATAAACGAATCGCGTTCATGGGCTGAAAATAAGGGATTTGACTCCGACGAAGCGGCTCTTCTGAGGGTCGTAGTCAGGGATTATGAAAAGGCAGTGAAGATTCCAGCGGATTTTGTGGCTGAATTATCAAAAGAAGTGTCCGTGGCCATGGAAGCGTGGCAGAATGCCAAAGCAAAATCTGATTTTTCCCTGTTTAAAGACCATCTGAAAAAGATAGTGGAGCTTAACAAGAGAAAAGCCGAGATACTGGGGTATAAAGAAAGTCTTTACGACGCTCTGCTGGATGAATTCGAGCCTGACATGACAAAAGCTCAGGTGAAAAAGGCTTTCAAGGAACTTCGCGACGGGCTTGTGTCCATAGTGCAGAAAATAGCCAAAAAGCAGGATAGAATTTCAAACAGCATTTTCAATCAGGATATAGACGAAAAAAAACAGTTTAAATTTACGCGGGGAATAGTGGAAGCTTTGGGCTATGATTTTAACCGCGGACGGCAGGATCTCTCCTCGCACCCTTTTAGCGTGGACCTTTCCCTTAATGACGTAAGAATAACCACTCGGGTGCAGAAGAACTGGTTTCCGGGAGCGCTGTATGCTTCGATACATGAATGCGGACACGCGCTGTATGCGCAGGGAGTCAATCAGGCGTATGAGAGGACTCCTCTTTCCGGAGGGGCGTCTTTCGGTATACATGAATCCCAGTCAAGGATGTGGGAAAATATAGTGGCGAGAAGCATGCAGTTCTGCGGATGGATTCTGCCGAAACTTACGAAAGAATTTCCCGAGCAATTCGGTAAAGTCTCTGTGGAACAGCTTTACGGAGCGGCGAATAAAGCGGGTCCTTCGCTTGTGCGGGTGGAGGCTGACGAGGTGACATATAATCTACACATACTGCTTAGGTTTGAAATTGAGACCGACTTGCTGGAGGGCAGGCTTAAAGTTGAGGATGTCCCCGTGGTATGGAACGAAAAAATGGAAAAATATCTGGGCATCCGTCCGGAAAAAGACGCGGACGGAGTTCTGCAGGACATACACTGGTCTCTGGGAAGCATGGGATATTTCCCGACATATACTCTCGGCAATATAATAGCCGTTCAGCTTTTCAATAAGGCGCTTTCCGACATTCCCGGTCTTTACTCCACTTTTGAAAGGGGGGAGTTTAAGCCCCTGCTTGCATGGCTGAGGGATAATATACACGTCCATGGCAGAAAATATACGCCCAATGAGCTTCTTAAGAGGGTGCTTAACGACACCCTGCAGGTCGCTCCCTTTTTGCGCTATATTGAGGAAAAATATTCCATGATATACGGCTTTGAGATGAAGCAGAGAGAGCCGATGCAAAAAACAGCGGAAATCGCAAAGTAAAAAAGGCGGTTCCCAATTTTTCCGCAGGTAAATTTATTATGAGAGACAGGGGGGCAATCCTGTGACTGCCCCATACCAATACTAAACTCTGAAGATCCGTGAAAGTAAAAATAAGGAGAACGGAATATATGAATTCACGATTTTATGTGCCCAAGCCGGTAAACGAGACTATTCTGTCTTACGGTCCTGGAAGTCCCGAAAAAAAGGCGCTTAAGGCCAAGATGTTTGAGCTCTGCTCGCAGGAGATAGAAATTCCGCTTCACATAGGAGGAAAAGAAATTAAAACCGGAAAACTTGCCGACTGCCGGTGCCCGCATGCGCACAAGCATCTGCTTGGCAGATATCACAAGGCCGGTTCAAAAGAGGTAGGGCTTGCCATAGCTTCGGCGCGGAAAGCAAGAAAAGACTGGGCCGCCATGCCATGGCATGCGAGAGCCGCCATATTCCTGAAAGCGGGCGAGCTTCTTGCCGGACCGTGGAGGAGCGCTCTTAATGCGGCGACAATGCTGTGCCAGTCCAAGAATGCGTATCAGGCGGAAATAGACTCAGCCTGCGAGCTTGTGGATTTTTACCGGTTCAATGTTTATTTTGCGGAAAAAATATACGAAGAACAGCCCTTTTCTCCGAGGGGCAATTGGAACATGCTGGAGCAGAGGCCTTTGGAGGGGTTTGTGTTCGCCGTGACCCCCTTTAATTTTACTTCTATAGCGGGAAATCTGCCGACGGCCCCCGCTTTAATGGGAAATACGGTGCTATGGAAGCCGGCTTCTTCAGCGGTGTATACGGCGCATTTCCTTATGCGGTTGTGGAAAGCGGCGGGGCTTCCCGACGGGGTGATAAACCTTGTGGCCGGCTCCGGGGGGGAAGTGGGAAATCCGGTGTTAAACAGCCCCGAGCTTGCGGGCATACATTTTACCGGAAGCACCGATGTTTTTCAGAATATGTGGACGACTATCGGATCGAATATAAGGAAATACAAGGGATATCCCAGAATAGTGGGAGAAACCGGAGGCAAGGATTTCATAGTGGTTCATCCCAGCGCTTCGGCGGAGGAAGCCGCGACCGCGATGTCGCGGGGGGCGTTTGAATATCAGGGGCAGAAATGCTCGGCGGCAAGCCGAGCCTATGTTCCGAAATCATTGTGGCCGAAAATAAAAGAAAAACTTGCCGAACAGCTGAAATCCATGAAAATGGGAGGACCGGAGGATTTCACTAATTTCATAAACGCGGTCATTGACAGGGGCGCTTATGAAACCATAAAGGGGTATATAGACTTTGCAAAAACAGCCAAACGCTGTAAGATAATTTTCGGCGGTAAATGCGACGACGCCAAAGGGTATTTTATCGAGCCTACCGTGATAGAGACCACGGATCCGCATTTTAAGACCATGGAGGAGGAGATATTTGGTCCTGTTCTTACGGTTTATGTTTATCAGGATTCAAAATTCGACTCGGCGCTCAAGCTCTGCGACCAGACTTCTCCCTATGCCTTGACAGGCGCGATATTCGCCTCGGACAGAAAAGCCGTGCTTAAGGCCATGAGGGTTCTTGAAAATGCGGCGGGCAATTTTTATATAAACGACAAACCCACCGGCGCCGTTGTGGGCCAGCAGCCTTTCGGGGGAGCGAGAGCCTCGGGCACGAACGACAAAGCGGGCAGTATCCTCAACCTTATAAGGTGGGTGTCCCCCAGAACAATAAAGGAAAATTTTGTCCCGCCGACAGATTATAAATATCCCTTCATGTCGGAGAAGTAGGAAGAGGATAGGCTGAAGGCGTTTAGGCTGAGGGCTGCCCGCCAAACATTACGGCGGGTCCGACGATGCCGTAGTGGCGGAAAGGAAGAGAGAAGAAGGGGAATGAAGATTTAACTGCTGTCTACCGTCTACGTTCTGCTATCTGTTTTCCGGTGTTTTGAGTTTGGGATTTAGTATTTTGAATTTATCTATCTTACCGCTTATCACTTACAGCTTATAACTTTTTTCAGGAGCAGATTACCTGCCATTGGGCGTTTAGAACGTCGGTCTGCTGAACGTAGATGGGATAGGCTTTGTTCCATGGAATCGCAAGCTTAAATTTTTCTCCCTGATATAACACCCACTTTCCGGAAACGCCTATTATTCGCGGTTCGCCCGACTGAGCCAGCGCGCCTTTGAGCACAAGCGTGTGGGTTTCCGTTTTAAGCGCTCCGTTGTCCACATAAGCGTACTGCGTGGCGGAAATAGAAAAAGCTTCGGTTCTGCATGCGCTTTTGCCGTCGCATACCTGTAATTCGCCGGCGCAGTCTTTGTTCATACTGCCGGATTCGGCTCCAACAAAGGCTGA
This sequence comes from uncultured Elusimicrobiales bacterium, assembly GCA_964520045.1. GTDB lineage: Bacteria > Elusimicrobiota > Elusimicrobia > Elusimicrobiales > CAZFMJ01 > CAZFMJ01. The sequence goes on from CAZFMJ010000006.1 coordinate 9,485, forward strand.
TTCCATTCCGCTTTGAGGCTGAGCCTCAGCCGTCATATTTAAAATTGAATAAACGGCGATAACCGCCGGAATTAAAATAACCCAAATTTTTTTTATTTTCATATTAATGTGTATCCTTTTTTTGATCGGGAGAAGGTAGATGGAAGACGGTAGACGGCAAAACAAAAACATCTTTTTATCTACTATTTCCCTTCTTCCATCTCCCGTCTACCTTCTTACTTCTTTATAATAGGATACACCTATTTACCGCAATAAAGCAGGTCCTAATGGGTAATATCGCGGATGTTATTTGGCCTATACAAGCGGGGGTCTTTCTGCCTAAAGACAAGTAGGACTTAATTTCAGCCGTAATATGTAGAACGCAGATGACGCAGACCCATTCCTTCCTTAAAAGCCTTGAGAATGGGTCAGTCCAAACTCACTGCTTGTAAAGGATAGTTTGGGGCAGCGGTATCAGTGTTCCATGTTTAATACAGGGCGGGTATCTTAATTTCCGGAAAGTTTGTTTTTGATCTCCTGCGGTATGGTTTTCGGTTCTATGTTTTTGTCTACGCAGACAAGGCTTGTTTTTGCTTTGGAGACAAGCCGTCCTTTCTGGTTTTTTATTTCATATTCAAAGATTATCCTGACTTCCGAAATTTCGCTCACCCATGTGCGTATTTCCATGACATCGCCGTAAAACAGGGGGTGTTTATAATCTATCTCCTGCCTGTGCACCACGAACATTACGCCCTGGTCCATCAGGTCTTTTATAAAAACTCCGCGTTCTTCCATGTGCTGTGTTCTGGCTTCTTCAAGGAATTTCATGTAATTGCCGTAATACACGACTCCGCCGCAGTCCGTGTCATGATAAAAAACCCGTTTTTGCATAAAGTCACTCCCCTATGATTTTGACTAAAACACGTTTTTTTCTCTGTCCGTCGAATTCACCGTAAAAGATCTGCTCCCACGGTCCGAAATCAAGCCCGCCTTTTGTTATGGCGGTAACGACTTCCCTTCCCATTATCGTTCTTTTAAGATGGGCGTCCGCATTGTCTTCGCCGGTAAGATTGTGCCTGTATTTATTCACTCCGTAAGGGGCGAGTTTTTCAAGCCAGCTGAGGAAATCCTCATGCAGGCCGGACTCATTGTCGTTTATAAAAACGCTGGATGTGATATGCATGGCGTTTACAAGGCATAGGCCTTCTTTTACCGCGCTTTTGCGCACCGCTTCTTCAACTTGCGGGGTTATATTTACTATTCCGTATCTCTCTGGAGTGTTCATCCAGATATAGTCCGTATGCGATTTCATTATTCCTCCCGCGCGAGTATTACGGTTTTGCATTTGCAGAGTTTTTTGAATTTCTCCGCGTCCTGAACGGAGCCCGCGATCGAGCCGTAATGCATGGGGACGGCTATTGCGGGGTTTATTAAGTCCGCCGCCTGAGCGGCTTCTTCGGCTGTCATTGTATAAGTCCCGCCTATCGGAAGAAGAGCGATGTCGGCTTTAATTGATTTCATTTCAGGTATAAAGTCGGTGTCTCCGGCGTGATATATTCTTTTTCCTCCGGTCGTTATGATAAATCCGAGATAGCCGTTCGCTTTCGGGTGAAAGTTTTTTGCCGGATTATAAGCCGGAACGGTTTCAATGATTATCCCTTTGACCGCGGTTTTTTCACCGGGACTCAGCGCCGTAACGGGATGGGGCAGTTTGTCCGCTATGCAGGACGGCCCGATTATGACGGTATCTTTTGACGCGATTTTATCTATGTCTTCCGGGGAGCAGTGGTCAAAATGGTCGTGCGTGACGAGAATAATATCAGCTTGTGGAAGTCCGCTCCCGAGTTTGAACGGGTCTATGTATATTTTTACGCCTTCATCCGCGTCTATCCTGAAAGAGGCGTGTCCCAGCCAGTGTATGTTTTCAATCATAAGAACAGTTTATAAAAACAAGCAGGAAATGTGAATTGTCTTTTTTGCCGTAAAAATGTAATAGAATATGTTCATGACAAATAAAAATAGAACTTTAGGCGCTTTATTCGGAGTGTGCGTGGGCGACGCTCTCGGCCTTCCCGTGCAGTTTTTAAGCAGGAAGGAGATTGACAGCAACCCCGTTGAGGAAATGAAAAAAATAGGCAAAATGCCGGCCGGAACATGGTCGGACGACAGCTCCCTTACCTTCTGTCTTGCCGACAGCTTATGCAAAGGATTTAACCCCGAGGATATCGCTGATAAATTCCGCAGATGGCTTGACGAGGGATTATGGACCCCTGGCGGGCGGGCGTTTGACGTAGGCAAAACCACAAGGCTGGCGATAGAATGCATAAAAAAGGGAGTGCCGGCGCTTGAATCCGGCGGAATCGACGAGTCCAACAACGGCAACGGCTCGCTTATGCGCATTATTCCGATGGCCTGCCGCTTTGCCGGCGCGGAGCAAAAGGAAAGGATTGAAAAAACGCATAAGGCTTCGCGCATAACGCACGGACATCCGCGTTCCCAGATGGCATGCGGTTTTTATGTGGAACTGGCCGTAAAGCTTATAAAAGGAATGGATTTGCGCAAGGCGTATGAAGAGACAAAGCAGGAGGCGGTTGAAATTTACAGGGAGCATCCCTATAAAGGCGAATTGCCTAAATTTTCAAGAATAATGGAGCAGGATATAGCTGGTTTAAGCAGGGGGGAAATAAAATCAACCGGCTATGTGATAGACACGCTTGAGGCTGCGCTCTGGTGCATGCTGACCACAGGGTCTTATAAGGATGCGGTTCTTGCCGCGGTGAATCTGGGCAATGATTCCGATACTACGGGCGCGGTAACCGGCGGGCTGGCGGGGATATATTACGGGTTTGAGTCCATTCCAAGGGGCTGGATCGAAAAAATAGCCCTTAAGGACAAGATAAATGATCTGGCCGCGCGTTTAGAAAAGGCAAATGCCCCGGCTGATGCTGTCTCTTCCGCTTCAGGAAAAACAGGAACGGTAAGCAGGAGGAAAAAATGAATAAAAAATTCTGGCTTAAGAAGATTAAAGATTTGGTTTTTTTGATAATCGTCGCCTTTGTTTTCATAAAATTCACCACTTACGGGTCCAAGTTCTGGGCCACGCAGACGCCGGTGGTTCTTGAGACGGACAATTCGTCTGCGCGGACAATTAAAAAACGCGTGCATTTCCTGTCCGAAGAAGTGGGAGACCGCAGTGTTTTTAACCATAAAAACCTTGAGAAAGCCAAAGATTACATAGCCAAAGAATTTAAAACCTCCGGCTACAGCGTTGAGTTTCAGACGTATAAAGCGGCGGCAAAAGACGCGTCCAATATAATCGCCGTTAAAAAAGGCCGTCTTGCGCCGGACGAGGTTGTTATAATCGGGGCGCATTACGACACCGAAGGCACGAAAGGGGCCGATGACAATGCCAGCGGAACGGCCTGCCTGCTTGAACTCGCGGACAGATTTTCAAAATCCCAGCCGGCAAAAACGCTTAAATTTATAGCTTTTGTTAATGAAGAGCCGCCGTTTTTTACAAATGACCTGATGGGAAGCATGGTTTATGCCGGGCGCGCTAAAAAGGACGGAGAAAATATAAAGGCCGCCATCGTTCTGGAAATGCTGGGGTTTTATTCCCAGAAACCCTTTTCCCAGCGATATCCGCCGTTCATAGGCCCCTTTTATCCCAACAGGGGAAATTTTGTCGCTATAGTCGGAAACCTCAACTCGCGGGATATCGTCAGTTCGGCGGGGAATTCATTCAGAAGCAAAAGCACGTTTCCGGTTGAAACCGCGGTTCTTCCTTTCTGGATCCCGGGAGTGGCTTTTTCAGATCATTATTCATTCTGGAAAAACGGCTATAAGGCGGTGATGGTTACGGATACCGCGTTTTTCCGCAACAGCAATTACCATAAGGCTTCGGACACTGCGGACACTTTAAACTACGACTACATGTCGGAAATAGTAAACGGCCTTGAGTCCGTCATAAAAAACCTCGCGGAGTAGGTTAACCCCGATACTCCGCAGCGCTTCCTTATGGATGAAAGAAAAAAATATTACGCGCACTCCGCAAATGCCAAAGGCAAATGGCAGCTGCTGAAAGACCATCTGCTAAACACCGCCATCCCGGCCCGCATCCCCCCGATGTTCTTGAAAAATGTTCTGTTGACTGCTATAATTACAGTGTAATGGAGTGTAATTGAATGGGAGGCGTATTTTATGTCCAGAATAAGCGTTCAGTGGACGGTCAGCCTTCCGCCCGAGCTCTCCAGGAAGGCGTTGTTCCTGGCTAAATGCGAAATTCGTTCCAGGTCTGAGCTTGTGCGCGAGGCCTTGCGGGAGTATATCTCCAGGCAGACAAGGTTTTTTGGACTCAGAAAGAAACTTGCGTCTAATATGAACAGGCGCCGCATAAAGACGCTTAAAGACATTGAGAATATTATAGATGACGGCCGCATATAAAAAACTCAGGGTTGTTTTGGACACTAATGTCCTCATCTCTGCTCTGGGTTTTCTTGGCAGGGAGACCGGCAAAATATGGGATTTGGCCGAGGAAAGCGGGTATGAGCTGTTTCTGTCCGAGTTTATTCTTGATGAGCTTTTGCGTAATTTAGCTGGAAAAGCGGGATTGTCTGAAAATGACGCCGCGGAAGTAATTGAACGTGTAAGAGATTTTTCCGTCATTGCAGTTCCAAAATCAAAAGTGTCGGTCATCCGTCAAAAAGACGCAGATAACCGCATCCTTGAATGCGCTGTCGCCGCTAACGCCGATGTGATAGTGACCGGCAATATGCGCCATATCAGGCCGCTTGGCAGTTTTCGGGGCATCGCGATACTAACTCCGCGCGAGTTTTTGGACAAGCATTTCCCGGGCATTTAGCCTGCTTCCCTGGCCGCTCTCCTATGGATGGAATAAAAAAATATTATGCGCACTCTGCAAATGCCAAAGGCGAATGGCAGCTGCTGAAGGATCATCTGCAAAACACCGCCGTCCTGGCCCGTCAGTTTGCCGAGTCCGCCCGCCCTGGTGATAAGGAATTTTCAGATGCCGCTCATGCCGCCGGCCTGCTTCATGATTTAGGAAAATATTCAATCAGATTTCAGCAAAGGCTGAAAGATACTCGTGTTTGTGGTATTGAACATTGGTTGCCTGGTTCGATGACTTTGTTCGAAAATAACATGCCGTATTCCGCGTTTAGTTCATTTGCCCACCATGTGGGGCTCCTGAATATACGTGATATTAAAAATGCCATATCAGTCCCCAGTGAATCAATTCCTGAAACCACAGAAGAATTGCTTGAGCGGTTTTTGGCAGAATGCCCTCAGCCGCGTTTAAGTGTTAAACTTGGAGTTAATTATAATCCAACACAAAACACCATCCTGACAAGAATTATTTTCAGTTGCCTGGTAGACGCTGATTTCTTGGACACGGAAAGGCATTTTGAACCAGAAGAGTCGAAATGCCGTTTGAAAAACAAGGGAACGTTTAAGCCAAAGGATTGGCAGGCATGTTTGGATAAAAAGATAAAAACTATTTCCAAGTTGGCAAGTTCCACAAATAAAGCGAGGAGTATTGTCTTGGAAGCATGCCTTGGAGCGGCGAATAGGAAATCAGGAGTATTCTCTTTGACAGCTCCGACGGGCAGTGGTAAAACTTTGTCTAGTTTGGCATTTGCGCTTAAGCATTCGCAATTAAATCCTGCTTTTAGGAGAATAATTGTTGTCTTGCCGTATACAACGATAATTGAGCAAACTGCGGCAGAATATCGGCAAATAGTAGGAGATCGAAACCTGCTTGAGCATCACTCCGCCAAAGATTTGGAAAAAGATTCAGAGGATGAGTTGCGTTATCGGTTCGCATCCGAGAATTGGGATGCGCCAGTTATTATTACCACACAGGTGCAGTTTTTTGAAAGTCTATTTTCCAATAAACCTTCTTCCTGCAGAAAGCTTCATCAGATTGCTAATAGCGTGATAATTTTCGACGAAATCCAGACGCTTACTGGCTATCTCCTGCGGCCGCTTTTAAATATGGTTAATGAGTTGTGCTGTGTCATGGGCTGCACTGCGGTTTTGTCTTCCGCAACGCCTAACTGTATCGGTTTGACGGCGAAAAAGCTTGGGATTAAGGACTGGGATCCTAAAGAAATAATAAATAATCCATCGGCATTGGCAAAAGCTATGCGGCGCGTTAATGTTTTAATGCCGGAGGATTACTCAGCTGCCTCTCCTTTGTCTGATATCGCCGAAGGGATGGGAAAATATAAACAGGCATTGTGTATTGTAAATCGCAAAGATGACGCGGAGGATATATTTAGGCTCCTTCCTCAGGAAGGAAGATATCATCTTTCGACAAGAATGTGCCCTGCCCATCGTGTGAATACCCTTGATAAAATTAAGTCGGCGCTAATTTCCAATAAAACATGCCGGTTGTCCGCCACTCAGTGTGTTGAGGCGGGGGTAGACATGGATTTCCCGGCTGTGTGGCGCGCCCTTGGTCCGTTGGATTCAATTTTACAAGCGGCAGGGCGTTGCAATCGGGAGGGGAAAATAGCGCTTTCCAAATCTAATGTAAGAGTATTTATTTCTGAACGTCAACCGCCGCAAGGTTATTATAATATAGCGTCGCAGGTAACGCCTATTTTTCAGCAGTTTTGCCGTGGCGAGGATATTTTAGACCCCGAGACCATTTCTAAATACTTTACCCTGTTGTTGGATAGGATGCCTATTGATAAGGTTTTTCTTGACGATGGCAGGGAGGCTAGGGTTGCTGATTTGGAGAGGGACGGTGAATTTGCCGCCATTGCGCGTGCGGTTAGGTTGATAAAAGATGATACTGTTCAGGTAGTTGTGCCTTATGAGAGAAAAGGCCGCGCGGCGAAGAAATACCTGGAAAATTTTAGTAAAAAGTTTGGTGCGCGGCCGTTGCCGCATAATATACGCAAAAAACTCGGTCGGATTTCCGTGCAATTCCACAAAAATCAAGTGTCATATTATTGTGCCCATGGCGTTATGAAGGAATTTAAAAATCAAACTTATGTGTGGATTGGCCATTATGATAAAGATCTTGGTTGTGTCATTCCAAAACCGGAGGATAGTATCGTATGAATGAAAACAACTCAGTTTTTCTCAAAGTCTGGGGTGAGTATGCTTGTTTTACGAGGCCTGAACTCAAAGTTGAGCGTGTCAGCTATGCAGTTCCAACGCCGTCCGCCGCTCGTGGATTTCTGGAAGCTATACTATTTAAACCGGAATTTCGCTGGCGGATTGAGGAAATAAGTGTGTTGAAAGAAATTCAATTTATAAATCTCCGGCGTAACGAGGTTCAAGGGGTTATCTCAAGCAGGAATGTAGAATCCGCCATGCGCGGCACAAAGGAATTGTCCCCGCTTATGGCTGATGACACGGATAATGAGGGAGAAGGCCGGACACAACGCCAAACCATAGCTTTGCGGGATGTGTCGTATATTATCAAAGCAAGTCCCCGACCTTTTACCGCTTCAGGCACAGTAGATTTAGTTAGGAAATTTAAAGAGCAATTTGAGCGACGTGTCCAGAAAGGGCAGTGCTTCCAGCAGCCATATTTCGGTTGCAGGGAGTTTGTGGCTAATTTTTTGCTCCCTACCGGTAATGAAAAACCTATTGCTGTTTCAAGAGAACTTGGCTGGATGCTTTATGATATTTTTGACTTAAACGCACAGCCGGTCCCGATTTCTAACGCAGACGTACTTGAAAAACATAGACAGCTTTCGCTTTTTGAGGCTAAACTTGAAAACGGCGTAGTTAAGGTGCCGGATTGGAATTCAGACACGGTCAGACATGCCGCTGTTCAGGAGGCAAAATGATACTTCAAAGACTGGTAGAATACGCGGAGAGGAATAAGCTTGGTGTGGACCAGACCTATTCCGATAAAAAAGTTTACTGGCAAGTGGAACTTGACTCCGTAGGTAATTTTGTCGGAGTAGTGCCGAGAGGTATAGAGGAAAGGATTATTGGGGGGCAGAGTAGAACGAAACATGTGGGCGAAGATATTTGTGCGCCATACACACCCTCTAATCTCATGAATGGTGGTAAAATAGCCCATTTTATTATTGATTCTGCAGAAAGGATACTATTTTGGCATGAACAGAATATTGATGGGAAAAAAATTAAAAAATTAAAAATTCAACATCAATATTACTGGATGCTGATAGAAGAATGTTGGAAAACCGCGATTGAGAATAAAAGACAATTTAATGCGCTTGTTTCTGCGCAGAAAATTATCGCTGACTTAATTGACGCTCTTAAACAACGAGGGGCCAAACCCAGCCAAAATATTGTTTTCGCGATAGATGGAATCCTGCTGGCGGAATTGCCTGAAGCAAAAAAGTATTGGGGTGAGCATTTCCGTAAATTTACGTGTTCTGGAAAAGCGGGTGCTTCTTATCTGGATTTATCTTCTGGGAAGGTAATCGTAAATCCAAAAAATAGTCATGGAAAAATCAAACGTGTGCCTGGAGGTAATCAATCCGGGACATCATTTATTGCCAATGATAAAAATGCGTTTAAGTCTTTCGGACTGGAGGATGCCTTAAATGCTCCGGTTTCTTCTGAGAATGAGGCAAAATATCGAGAAGCCCTCAATGCTTTGATCCAAAAAGGAGAAAGGATTCCACCTGAAGCGGTAGCCTGTTTCTGGACGAGAAAAGATACGCAATGCGATCCGTGGTCAACAATAAAAGAACCGAATGAGGAGGATGTGCGGTCACTGCTGGCCTCTCCTTTGTCTGGTGATAGACATGCCGCTGATATCCAAGAGGATGAATTCTATTCTCTTATTTTAAGCGGCGTCGGCGGCCGGATTATGGTGCGAGACTGGATGGAAAGCACTGTGGGGAAAACAAAGGAATCCCTTAAAAAATGGTTTGCGGACATAACAATCATACAGCCGGATGGTTTGGCCGTAAAATCAAATCATAAGCTTTTCGCTCTGCTTGGCGCGTTGATTAGGGAAAAATTTGATGAATTACCGCCCCAACTTCCGGTGCAGTTGATTCAAGCAGCGTTAAATAGTAGGCCGCTGCCTATTATACTACTCAGCCTTGCCATAAAAAAGGTGATGATGTCTGTTTACATATCTAAAGATGATGATGTTGATAAATTTGGAAAGGAAATGCGTCGGACGGCGATTATACGTTTATGTCTTCTCCGTTCGCAATCAAATCAGGAGGTGAATGGTAAAATGCAGGAAAAACTTGACAATGAACAAAAAGACCCGGCATATTTGTGCGGGCGGCTGTTGGCAATGCTGGATAGAGTGCAGTATCTTGCGCTTGGCGATGTTGGAGCTGGTGTTATTGAGCGAATGTATGGTGCAGCAAGCACTACACCAGCACTTGTCTACGGACGTATTTTTAGAAATGCTCAAGCGCACTTGAGTAAACTGTCAAAAGAAAAGCCCGGCGCGGCCGTGAATATGGAGAAAGACTTGGAGGAAGTTACAGGCCATCTTAAAGTATGGCCGAAAACCTTAGACCTTGAGGGCCAGGCACGCTTTGCTCTAGGGTTTTATCATCAGAAAGCTGCGTATAGGGCTAGAAGTATTGAAAATAGGACGAGATAAAGGAGAATAAAATGACCGTTATAAAAAATCGTTACGACTTTGTTTATCTGTTTGATTGCCTTGACGGCAATCCCAACGGAGATCCTGATGCCGCAAATGCTCCACGTCTTGACCCCCAAACCTTACAGGGGATAGTTTCCGATGTTTGCATTAAGCGCAAAGTGCGTAATTATGTGCAAATGCGCGGCCAGCCCATTTTTATACAGCACCACGGCATATTAAACAGCGAGATAGATAAAGCTGAACCAAGAAATGCGGAGCGAAATCGTGAAGAACGTAATCAGGCGGCGAAGTGGATGTGCGGAAATTTTTATGATGTCCGGGCATTCGGGGCGGTGATGAGCACTGGTTCAAATGCGGGACAGGTCAGAGGACCTATTCAGTTTACCTTTTCCCGCTCCATTGATCCGGTTGTGGCGTTGGACTTATCAATAACACGGGTCGCAATAACAAAAGTGGAGGATAAGGATAAAAAGGAAACGGAAATGGGCCGCAAAAACCTTATCCCTTACGGTCTTTACCGTTGCCATGGTTTTATAAATGCGAACTTGGCTCAGGAGCCTAATGGTACAGGATTTTCGGAAGAAGACCTTTCTCTTTTTTGGGAATCCTTGAAAATGATGTTTGATCATGATAGATCTGCTTCAAGAGGGACAATGTCGCCTCAAATGCTTACGGTGTTTAAACATATAGGAACTGATACTGATGAAAAACAGCGGTCTACCCAGGCAAAACTTGGGTGTGCCCCTGCACATAAACTGTTTGAGCTTATTAAAATTGAAAAAAACAAGGAAATCCCTCGCAAATACTTGGATTATAATGTCACCATGCCGGAAGCTGGAGTATTGACGGATTTTCCTGGTGTTGAAGTTATGCGCTTGATATAAACGGGGTATCGATTGGAACAAATTCTTCTTTCTGCTGTTAACCAGTATCTTTTTTGCCCAAGGAGATGCGGGTTGATTCACGTGGACGGCGTGTTTGCGGATAACGCCTACACGCTGGAGGGGAGTTTTTTGCATGGCAGGGCGGATACGCCAGGAGTGGAGAACAGGCCCGGCGTGAGAATTGTCCGGGCTCTGCCTCTTTATTCCAGAAAACTGGGGTTGAGCGGCAAGGCTGACATTGTGGAGTTTCATAAACAGCAGGGCCATGCAGAAACGCCTCTGCCGGTTGATTACAAACGCGGGCCGCGCAGGAAATGGGAGAACGACGATGCCCAGCTCTGCGCGCAAGCCCTGTGCCTTGAGGAAATGCTGAATGCGGAGGTGCCGAAGGGGGCAATATTCCACGCCGCATCAAAACGGCGGAGAGAGGTGATATTTGACGTGGCGTTGCGTGAAACCACGCTGAAAGCGATAGGCGATGTGCGTTCCATGCTTAAAACCGGCAAAGTTCCGCCGCCGATTCCAAGTCCACGTTGTGAAGGATGTTCGCTTAAAAAAATCTGCATACCCGAAATAGTTTCCGCGCCGGAAAAAGTTGCAAATTATAATAACAGTGTTTTTGACGGAGGATAGCATGAATTTCCAAAACCTGGTTAATGTTATAACCGAAACGCAGAAAAATCTGCAGGGGCGGGCTTTGCGCAGTGTCGACCATTTTTTGACCGTCCGCAACTGGCTGATAGGTTGTTACATTGTGGAATATGAGCAAAAGGGAAACGACCGCGCGCAATATGGAGAGCATCTGCTTGAAAAACTGTCTGCCGCGCTTTGCGGGGAAAAAATGCGGGGGATGTCTTTCAGAAGTCTTAAGCTTTTTAGACAGTTTTACTGCGTGTATCCTCATATTGGGCAATCAGTGATTGCCCAATTCAAGGCAGCGGATATCAGCCTTCCGGCGCCAATTGGGCAATCGCTGTCTGCCCAATTGAGTGCCAATCTCCTGTCGGGCGGAAGAAATCTTGTCCGGTTAAGACAACCGTCGGGGGACTGTGGCACAAAACCCGAATTATTGCTGTGCCGCCTAAGATTTACTCATTTTGCCAGATTGCTGGCTATAGACGAACCGGTTCAACGTTCATTTTATGAAGTGGAAACTATCAAAGGCAATTGGAGTGTGCGTCAATTGAAGCGTCAGATAGAAAGCCTTCTTTATGAGCGGACCGGCCTTTCAAAAAACAAGACGTCCCTTCTTGCCAAAGTTCATAATCAAAAAGACGTTCCCATGCCGGAGGATATCATTAAAGACCCTTATGTTCTGGAATTTACCGGCTTGCAGGAACGTTCTGAATATAGCGAAAATGATTTAGAAACTGCTTGATGCCTAACGATATAAAATAAATATGGACGCCGTAAGACAAAATACCCTATATGTAATGACGCAGGGCGCATACCTGCACCGCGACCACTTGACGGTCAAGGTCGAAATTGAAAAAGAGACCCGGCTAAGCGTGCCCATTCACCATCTGGAATCTGTTTCTATTTTCGGGAATGTTATGGTGTCTCCCGGCGTTATGCGGTTATGCGCTGAAAACGGCGCGGCAATTACTTTTATGAGCGAGACAGGCAGGCTTATTGCCAGAGTTGACGCTCCGCAGTCAGGCAACGTTTTGTTAAGGCGCGAGCAATTCCGCAAAGCTGATAAGCCGGAAGAGGCGTTAAAAATTTCCATCCGTATAATAGCCGGAAAACTGCAAAATACCCGTTGTGTGCTTATGCGGACGGCGCGGCAGGTGGAAGACAGCGTGGATATATCGGTTTTAGATAAATCTGCCGGAGATATCGGCCATATAATCAAAAGACTTGAATCCGCGAAATCTATTGATGAAGCGCGTGGATACGAAGGCGAAGGCGCGCAGATTTATTTCGGAGTTTTCAATAATCTTATGAAACAGCAGAGGGATGATTTCAGAATAACAAACAGAAACCGCCGGCCTCCGCTGGATCCCGCCAACGCCCTTCTTTCTTTTTCCTATGCCTTGCTTCTGCATGACTGCGTTTCAGCGCTTACAGCGGCCGGGTTGGATCCGAATGTGGGATTTCTGCATGCGGACAGGCCGGGGCGTCCGTCGCTGGCGCTGGATTTAATGGAGGAGTTCCGGCCTATTATCGCCGACAGGCATGTGCTGTCTATGATAAACAGGAAGGAAGTCGATAAAGATTGTTTTGCTAAACGCGAAGGCGGAGCTGTGGAAATGAGCGATGCCGCCCGAAAAAAGGTGGTTTCCGCATATCAACAGCGCAAACAGGAGGAAGTCACGCATCCATTGCTTGAACAGAAAATGACGGTAGGAATACTGCCTTTCTGCCAGGCGCGGTTATTGGCCCGCTATATCAGGGGAGACATAGCTGAATATCCGCCGTGCGTGCTGAAATGATTATTGTTGTAGGATACGATGTGAATACTGAAACGGCAAAAGGCAGACGCAGACTGCGGCGCGTGGCTCTTGCCTGTAAAGATTACGGCCAGCGGGTGCAGAAGTCTGTTTTTGAGTGCAGGGTGGGCGGCAATGAATGGGTAAAATTCAAAACCCGGCTTCTTGCTGAAATAGAGGAAAAAGAAGACAGCCTGCGCTTTTATTTTATAGATGAAGCCGCGCAAAGGCGCACTGAGCATTACGGTCTTGGCAGGCCGGTGGATTTGGACGGCCCATTGATTGCGTGATAAAGCCTCCGCCAACCGGAAGCGGGCGCGGTTTGTGCTGGATTTGGCGGAACTTAAAAAAGACATGAAAAACAAAGATATTTATGGAATGTGTATGGGCGAATGGCTAAGGGTATTTGATTATTTCTATTGCGTTGGCGATTTTGGGTCAAATTTGTTTTATAGTAGCAAGATATTTTGAGTATGCTGTTTCTCCTCTCCGAAAGGGGAGGAGTGGATTGAAACTTATGATGGTTTAGACTATCTTAAGCCTCGGTTGAGTTTCTCCTCTCCGAAAGGGGAGGAGTGGATTGAAACGTTGAACCATACAAAAGTAAACGACTGAACAAAGGTTTCTCCTCTCCGAAAGGGGAGGAGTGGATTGAAACAATTAATTCCTGTTCCATAAAGAAATCATACAAAGTTTCTCCTCTCCGAAAGGGGAGGAGTGGATTGAAACCTCAATCTTCCTGTTCAGTGTGCTACTGGCGTATGTTTCTCCTCTCCGAAAGGGGAGGAGTGGATTGAAACTAAACAATCAATATTTGTATAAACTTTACGACCGTTTCTCCTCTCCGAAAGGGGAGGAGTGGATTGAAACATATCGACAGAATACTTGTGTCGCAGGCGGCCGGAACGTTTCTCCTCTCCGAAAGGGGAGGAGTGGATTGAAACATATACGGAGCCGAAGATAATGCGACGTTTATGAGTTTCTCCTCTCCGAAAGGGGAGGAGTGGATTGAAACATATTGTTTCATCCTGAAGTGCTTTCGTTGATTTTGTTTCTCCTCTCCGAAAGGGGAGGAGTGGATTGAAACCGCAGACTTTCCTATAAGCTGGGAGTTGTTGAGGTTTCTCCTCTCCGAAAGGGGAGGAGTGGATTGAAACTGTGAAATTGCGTAGTCGGTATCTGGTATTAATTGTTTCTCCTCTCCGAGAGGGGGGGAGTGGATTGAAACAGAAAAAAACAAATTATGAATGAATTAAATTATTGGAAAAATAAATGGTCCGATAATCCGATTGAGCCATCGAATAGTTTTGCTATGCGGGCATATATTTTAATAAAAGCCAAGTTGTTAAAATCTCTGCTTGATTTAGGGTGTGGCGATGGCAGAGATTCAATTTATTTTTCTAACAAAGGCTTATCAGTTACGGCTGTCGATTTTTCCGAAAGCGGAATCGCTAAATTAAAAGCACAAAGGCAAAAAATAAAATGTATTGCCGAAGATATTAGAAATATAAATTTTCCAGAAAATTCTTTCGATGTTATTTATGCTCATTTGAGCTTACATTACTTTGATGACAAAACTACAAGCAAAATTTTTGATAATTTATTCCGGATTTTAAAGAAAGGCGGATTAATCTTTGTAAAATGCAAGTCAGTCGATGATGCATTGTTTGGGAAGGGAGAAAAAGTTGGCGGGAATATGTACAAGAAAGGCCATATCAGGCACTTTTTTACAAAAGATTACATGACAGAAAAGTTGAAAAGTTTTATGATTATAAAAGTACGAAAAACGTCGTCGGTTTATCATGATTATAAGTCAGCTTTTGTTGTGGCAGTAGCGACAAAATAAATAAGAACTTGCCGACAAACCGAGTGGAGATCGGGGGTGGTGTGTGGTTTTTTTCTATCCGGCGATTTCTTAATAGCCATCTGGCAGTCCAACTGTTCAGCCGCCTAGCGGTCCAGCTGCCTAGCCGTCAAGCCGGTGACTTCTCAATGTCTGAAGTGGCGCACGCCTGTAAAGACCATTGCGATATTATGTTCGTCCGCCGCCGCTATAACTTCCTTGTCTTTTATTGATCCGCCCGGCTCTATAACGGCCGTTGCGCCTATTTTCGCCGCTTCGTCGATCCCGTCCCTGAACGGAAAGAAAGCGTCCGAGGCGAGAGCTAAAACTCCGGCGGGTTTATTGTCTTTCATATACGCCTGATATTTTCTGCCGGCCATGTGGACGGAGTCGACCCGCGACATCTGGCCGGCGCCTATTCCCACCGTGTTATGCCTGTCCGCAAGAACTATCGCGTTTGATTTCACATGCTTGCAGACCGTCCACGCGAATTTAAGGGCTTGTTCCTCTTCTTTGGAGGGTTTGCGTTTTGTGACCGCATTCCACTCTTTGCCTAAAACTATCGAGTCGCGCTCCGTGACAAGGGTTTCGTCGCCGGTCGAGCGCAGTATCCATTTGTTTCCGATCGGGGTTTTCCTTTCAAGCAGGCGGATGTTCTGCTTTTGGGATAAAATCTTTACCGCTTCGGGGTCGTATTCCGGAGCGGAGATAACTTCAACGAACCTTTTGGCGAGTATTTCCGCTATTTCCTTTGTGAATTTCCGGTTTACGGCTATAACTCCCCCGAAGGCCGACAAACCGTCGCAGTTCCACGCCCTGTTGAAAGCGTCAAGAAGGTTTTCGCCTTCCGCTATTCCGCACGGCGTAACGTGCTTAAAAATAACCACGGCCGGTTTTTCAAGTTCGCAGACCGCCTCCCATGTTCCGTTCGCGTCAAGGATGTTGTTGAAAGAAAGTTCCTTGCCGTGAAGCTGGCTGAAGGAGGGGGAGCCTGAATCGGAATAAAGAGCCGCTTTCTGGTGGGGGTTTTCGCCGTATCTTAAATCCTGTATTTTTATCAGAGCGGGCTGGAACGTTTTGGGAAAAACTCCGTTATTTGAACTTTTACTAAACGCGTTGTGAATCATTGTGTCGTATTCCGCCGTATGGCCGAATGCTTCCACCGCCAGTTTTTTTCTGGTTTCTCCGCTTAGGCATCCTCCGGAAGACTCCATTTCCTTAATCACATTTTTGTATTCCGCGGGATTTGATATGACGGCCACGTCTTCAAAATTTTTTGCCGCGGCGCGCAGAAGGGCAACTCCGCCGATGTCTATTTCCTCTATGACTTTCTGCTCGAACGGCGATGCGGCGTTGGCCGCGGTTTTGGCGAACGGATATAAATTAACGGCAACAAGATCTATGGGCTCAAGTCCGAACCGCTCCGCTTCGGTCCGTTGGCGGCTGTCCTGCCTTCTGAAAAGTATGGCGCCGTGCACCATAGGATGAAGCGTTTTGACCCGGCCCGAAAGTATTTCCGGAAATCCCGTCATGGATTCCAGCGGTCTTACGTTTATTCCGGCTTCTTTGAGCATTTTTGCCGTGCCGGAAGTGGAGACTATTTCCACGCCGAGAGCTGAAAGGCTTTTTGCAAATTCCGCCAAGCCGGTTTTGTCGGACACCGAAATAAGGGCGCGCTTTACGGCGTTTTGCCGTTTCCCGCCGTGAGCCGTGATTTTTACCCTGCGGTTTTCCAGCTTCAGCCTGTCTTCGCAGAAAAGGCTTACGGCTCTTGGGTATAAAAGATGCTCCTGGGCATGCACTCTTTTTGCAAGGGTTTCCGGAGTGTCGCCTTCCAGCACAGGAACGCCGGCCTGAAGTATTATCGGGCCTGTATCGTAATCCTTGTCTATAAAATGAACGGTGGCTCCGCTAAGGCGCGCCCCGGAAGCCAGCGCCGCCTCATGAACTTTCATGCCGTACATGCCTTTTCCTCCGAATGACGGAAGGAGCGCCGGATGAATGTTCATTATATGAGGAAAACGGCTGAGCATTTGGTTTCCGAGTTTCAGCATGAATCCGGCGAGGCATATTAAATCAATATGTTTTTCAGAGCATAACTGCGTAAGTCTTTTGTCTAAATCTTCAGGGGAGGAATAATCCGCCGGAGTCAGGCAGACTGCCGGTATCCCCGCTTTTTCAGCCCGTTTAAGGGCTCCCGCGTCTCTGCGGCTGGAGACGACAAGCGCTATATTGCCGTTTATCCGTCCGCTTTGCGCGGAGTCTATCAAAGATTGAAGATTAGTGCCTTCTCCGGAAGCAAATACCGCAATATTTTTCATATATTTTCGAGACGGACCTCAGGGGTGCCTTTTTTTATATGTCCGATTATTTTTGCCTGAGGCAGGAGCTTGAGAGATATAGCCGCGCTTTCGGGCCTGACCGCAATGACCATTCCTATGCCCATATTAAAGGTGCGCCACATTTCTTTTTCAGGGATATTTCCTTTCTCCCGCAGTGTCAGCATGATGTCCGGTATTTTCCATGAAGAGGCGTCCAGCGCGGCGCAGCAGTTTTTAGGCAGGAATCTCGGCACATTTTCCACCAATCCTCCGCCCGTTATATGCGCCATGCCCAAAACATCGCGCCCCGCTTTTTTAAGCCCTTCGCGCAGTTTTTTTACGGCTGACACATAAATTATAGTGGGCGTGAGCAGTTCGCGCGCATATTTTTTAAGAAGGCTTCCTTTAAAGACTTTACGCACAAGCGAGTAGCCGTTGGAATGAAATCCCGAGGATGCCAGTCCCAGCAGAACATCGCCGGGCTTTATTTTTGTTCCGTCTATCGTTTCCGAATTTTTGACTATTCCCACGGAAAAACCCGCCAGATCATATTCGCTTTTTGCGTAAAAACCCGGCATCTCCGCGGTTTCGCCTCCCAGAAGCATGGAGTCGGCCTGTCCGCATCCCTCAAGGATTCCGTCCATTATCCGGCGGGAAGTTTTCATGTCCAATTTGCCGGAGGCGTAGTAATCAAGGAAAAAAAGCGGTTTTGCTCCGCAGGTTATAAGGTCATTAGCGCACATGGCCACCAAATCAATGCCTATGGTATCGTGCTTATCAAGCAAAAAGGCCAGTTTAAGTTTTGTTCCAACTCCATCCGTGCAAGCGGCAAGGCTGTATCCCCGCGCTTTGTCGCCGAGCGGAAAAAGTCCGGCAAAACCGCCTATGACCGGACATTTTTTCTGCAGGTAATCAACAAGGCTGTCTCCCGCTTTTGTGTCAACTCCCGAGTCTTTATATGTCGGCATTTTTTTTCGCTTTCTCCCTTATTGATTTTTCAGCGGTCCTGCGTTTTTCCGTCAAAACTTTTTCAAGATGTTTGTCGCTCAAGGCGAGCATCTGGGCCGCAAGAAGGGCCGCGTTTACCGCTCCGTCTATGGCGACGGTAGCCACGGGCACTCCGGAAGGCATTTGCATGGTGGAAAGAAGCGAATCAAGGCCCGAAAGCTTTGAGAAAAGAGGAACCCCTATTACCGGTTTTACGGTTTTTCCGGCTATTGTTCCGGCAAGGTGGGCGGCTCCTCCCGCTCCCGCGATATAAATTTTTACGCCTTTTGATTCGCACTCCGCCAGCAATTCGGCAAGCCAGCCGGGGCTTCTGTGAGCCGAGGATACCGTGCAAATATGCTCTATCCCAAGTTCAGTCAGCGTTTCCGACGCCTTTTCCATTACCGGCATGTCGGATTCGCTTCCCATAATTACCGCGACTAAAGGTTTTTTCATAAGATATCCTTTCTATACTGCATTCCTTCAAAATGCACCAAAGACACGGCTTTGTATGCTTTGTCCCGCGCCTCTGAATGATTTTTGCCCCGGGCTGTTATTCCCAAAACCCTTCCTCCCGCCGTTACCCAATCGGCTCCTGATTTTTTTGTCCCGGCATGAAAGACCAGAGCATCACCGTTTTTAATATTTTCAAGGCCGCTTATAACCCTGCCGGTCAGGGGCTTTTCAGGATAGCCTTCGGACGCCAGCGCTATGCAGGCGCAGGACTGCTCATGGGTTTCTATTTTTATTTCGCCAAGCCGGCCTTCCGCGCAGAGTTTCATTATTTCAATAATATCCGTTTTTAGGAGCGGAAGCACCGCCTGCGTTTCAGGGTCGCCGAACCTGCAGTTAAATTCAAGCGTTCTCGGTCCGTCTTCTGAAATCATAACGCCCGCGTAAATTATTCCGCAGTAGTTCAGTCCGTCTTTTTTTATGCCCGCTATGAACCTGTCGAAAATTTCTGTTCTGATTCTTTCAAGGAGGACGGAGTCTATGTCCGGCACCGGCGAATAAGCGCCCATTCCGCCGGTGTTCGGGCCCAGATCGTTGTCAAGAAGACGCTTATGGTCCCGGCTTGCCGGAAGAAGCGCGTATGTTTTGCCGTCGCAGAATGCCATTATTGAGGCTTCCCTTCCGGTTAAAAATTCCTCGCAGACTATCGCTTCGCCGGAATTTCCCAAAGTATGCGCCGTCATAAAATCATTTACCGTCCGCTCCGCTTCTTCTTTGTCCGTACATATTCTTACGCCTTTTCCGGCGGCAAGTCCGTCCGCTTTCAATACCGCGGGGAATTTCATGCGCTTTATTTGTCTAAACGCCTGTTCGGGGGACCGCCATACCGCCGACTGCGCGGCAGGGATGCGGTGCCTGTTCATGAAGTCTTTTGCAAAAGATTTGGAAGATTCCAGCCTTGCGGACGTTGATTCCGGACCGAAAACAGGTATGCCGTCTTTTTTCAGATAGTCGGCTATTCCTCCCGCAAGCGGAGCTTCGGGGCCGACCGCAGCGAGGTCTATTTTATTTGAACGGCAGAACGCTGATATCGCGGAAAAATCTTCGGGTTTTACGGGAACGGATTCGGCAAGAGAGGAAATGGCGTCCGAACCCGGAGCGCAGTAAAATTTTTTAAGATTCGGGCTTTGCGATATTTTCCATGCCAGAGCGTGTTCCCGCCCGCCCGAACCGATCAAGAGTATGTTCATTTCTTAATGTCCGGCAGAGGGGTCGGGTATTTGCCGGTAAAGCACGCGGTGCAGAAACGGCGCTGCCGGCCTCCCGCGGCCTTGAGCATATTTTCAAGGCTTAAATAATGAAGCTCATCGGCTCCGAGGAAACGGCGCACTTTTTCAAGGCTTAATCTGCTCGCTATAAGCTCGTTCCTGCTGGGGGTGTCTATCCCGTAGTAGCAGGGCGATATGATGGGCGGGGAAGATATCGCCATTATAACCCTGCGCGCTCCTATTTTTTTCAGGCTTTTTATGATTTTTCTGGAAGTCGTTCCGCGCACTATGGAATCGTCTATGAGAACGATGTTCCTGCCCTGTATGACGTCTCTTATCGGCGCAAGTTTAAGTTCCGCGGTCAGTTCCCGCAGTTCCTGCGTGGGTTTTATAAACGACCTGCCTATGTAATGGTTGCGCATGAATCCCATGCCGAAAGGTATGCCTGAGACTTTGGCAAATCCCATGGCGGCCGCAAGGCCCGAGTCGGGAACCGGAACCACGATATCGGCTTTCACGGGCTGCATTTCCTTCGCGAGCAGGCGTCCCATGTCGTAGCGGCTGGCCTGAACGCTTCGGCCGTTGACTATGGAATCCGGCCTTGAAAAATACACCTGCTCAAATACGCAAACCGCTTTTTTACCGGATGAGCGGAAGGGTTTGATGCTTTTTATTTTATCTTTTGTGATTACAACCACCTCTCCCGGCTCTATTTCCCTGACAACTTCGCCTTTTACAAGGTCTATGGCGGGAGTTTCCGAGGCAAGTATAAAAGATTTTCCGAGTTTTCCGAGGACAAGAGGCCTGAATCCAAGCGGGTCGCGGCAGGCTATAATTTTTCCGGGAGCCATGAATATAAAGGAATATGCTCCGCAGATATTTTTGAGACTTTTTATGATCGCGTTTTCCAGAGGCCCTTTTGAGCGCGCCATGAGGTGGACTATTACCTCGCTGTCCGTAGAAGACTGAAAAATAGCTCCCTGTTTTTCAAGGCGCCGGCGCAGGCTTTGCGCGTTGACAAGATTGCCGTTATGCGCGATGGCCACGGGTCCGTGTATATGCTCAAACGCCAGCGGCTGGGCATTTTTAAGATGCGAAACGCCGGCGGTAGAATAGCGCACATGGCCTATGGCGCTTCTTCCCGAAAGCGAATTAAGCGCGTCTTCAGTAAATATCTCTGAGACAAGGCCCATGCCAGTGTATGCCAGCAGGGTTTCGCCGGTGTCCGTCACTATTCCGGCTGATTCCTGTCCTCTGTGCTGGAGCGCGAAAAGCCCCAAGTTGGCAAGCCTTGCGGCATTATGGTGATTTGATACGGCAAATATTCCGCACATATATAAAAAATTCTAGCAACTAAAATGCAAATAGACAAATCAGAACTACGCGGACAAATAATAACCTATTTTATTTTGAATAGATTTTCCAACGGAGAGAAGATTATTTGGGAGTATACAATCGGACCATGCTTTGGAAGCTTAGATTCCTGACAGCTTTAAAAGCGTCTATAATACCGGCGCCTTGTAAATTTCGTTCTAGTTTTGGTAATGGCGCAGCTGCATTTACCAATGCTTGACGCACTGCGGACGGCTCGTATATGCCTGCAGCTATTACCATGGCCGCGATCCCTGCTACATGCGGAGCGGCAAAAGATGTTCCATTACCCAGATCATACCAGTCACCGACCGCTGTGGAAATTATTCTATTTCCGGGAGCTATAAGAGCTATTTGCGGCCCCGACCGTCCGGTAAAAAATTCGCCGGCTTCTGATGAATCCATAGCATTAACCGCAATTGTTTCACCATATCCTGCGGGATAAGCAACAGCTTTGGTCCCGTTGCCGTTGCCTGGCGCGCATATCATCGTGATGCCTGCTTTGTAGGCTGTTTTTACAGCAAGTTCCATGACTTCGATGGGTTGTTCTGAACCGAAGCTCATGTTAATTACCTGTATTTTTTGCTTAATACACCAATCTATTGCGGCAGCAAAATCAGCGTCGGCAAAGTCGCCTGTTTTATCTACGGCTTTTACAATATAAAGTTTTATTTTCGGAGCAACTCCGACAACACCTTTCCCGTCCTGTATGGCGGCAATAACGCCTGCTACTTTGGTCCCATGGCCATTATCATCTAAAGGCGGTTGATCCGGATGTATGGCATTATACGTGCCTGCAATATTTGGCGATAACTCGCGATGCGTAATGTCAGCGCCCGTATCGATTACGGCGACCTTAATATCATTACCCCGTGTTACAGTCCACGCCTGGCGGACATTCAATCTGTCGATGCCCCACATTTTTTCGCCGAGCCTCGCGGCATATTCCTCTCGCGTTAAAGGTGCGCTTGCGGCTGAATGCGAATTTTGTTCCGCAAATAATCCTTGCCTTTGTTTATTAGGGTATATTCTGCCTATTTCGCGTAAGGATGATTTTGGAGTTTTTATGTCTTCAGATTGCGCGAACAACACATTGATATCTGAAACGGGGAATTCCACTACCACGGCTGTTATGTAGTCAAACTTACGAATGATTCGCCCGCCTTGTTTTTCAATGTTGTTGTATACGGTTTCTCTTGGAGTGGTTTCGTCAAATATGATTATCTGCTGTATCGCATAGGCTTTAGTAAAACCGGTAAAAATGATCACATGTAACATCAGCAGCCAAAATATAATCTTTTTCATTTTTTAAAGTTGAATTTCCGCTTTTGCAACATATATAAATTCCAGGCGACTAATTCTTGGTTCACCCAAAGACTTATATATGCTTTTTTTGACATCTATCAATGCTCCGCCGGTCCCGTTTATTTTTTGGCGTATTGTTAATGTATAAGCATCGGCTTCTTCCTCCGTCATAGCTTCGGCATAGGGAAACTCTTTGGTGGAAATAGTCAGCCACTTGAAATCCTCAGGAGCGCGAATAGTCAATTCCACCCAGCAGACTCCTTCCTCCGGCAATGCTCCGGCGTCGCATTTTATAGTTCGGGATTGAGCTCTAATCTTGGCGCACAGTTCCTTGCCTATGATTTCAATCGATTCGGGAGAGGAGTCTAACCCGAAAGGTATGTAGGTGAATGTTTTTGATAAAGTGTTGCCTATTGATTGGGCGGCGGCATTGGACACGCTCATCGCTAGTAACAAGGTAAACATAATTGGTAATTTCATCGTATTTCCCCCAGTCTATTATTTGGTTTTAATAGCTTTACAATCGCTATATTTTTATCAACGGGCGCACATAAATATGGCTTCTATCCTTTCAAAGCCCTGATCGCGAGCCTTGCGGTAGCAGTCCACGGGCTTTGTGCCTCTGGCTCTGCGGCATAAATCGATTGCTTCATCTCTATCCAGCTGATATGTAACCATATTGCGCGCAGCCTTGTAGCAAACCACAGGCCCTGTTCCGCGGGCGCCCCGGCATAAATCCATTGCCTGTTCCCGATCCAACTGGTAGGTAATCATGTCGCGCGCTGCTTTGTAACAAGCCATTGCGTCACTGCCGTCATTTTCCGAGCGCATAGCTTCTATACATGGGCTGGGAACAGGTTCGGCGGGAACTTCCTGAGCCGGAAACATTGAGGCAGATAGTGAAAACTCAGGTAATCCTGAGGCATCCGCTCTAATAGCCATTGCGGCTAGAATTCCAAACAGCGATATTGTTTTTCTCATTTTATTCTCCTAATTTATAGACCTACAACCTATCGCCATAAATCATATCACGAAACCCGTTTTCCCGCATGGGCATTCGGGGTAGATTTTTCCGGGCATTCGGCCTAGGGGAAATCCGGGCTTTAGGCCCATATTTTTTATAGGACTTAAGGCACTGTCCGGATGCCGAACCACCTGTTAAACTATTAGTGCAAGGGGCGGGGTGATATGAACTCAAAACTAATTACGTTATCATTGGTCATAACAGCCTTTCTTACTTTCCCGGCTAATTCCGGTGCCGATGACCGATTAACAAATATTGCTTCGCAATTGGGAGCCGATCCTTCCATAACCGGCAGTATCCCGGAACCGGCTGCCGTTCCTGCCGATATACAGCGCGGTGAAACCGGCGGAAAACGCATGTCGGCCGAGACTATCAGCGCTGAATTCGGCGTTACCTTAAAAGACGGCGCGAGCGATTGGCAAACCTCGGAGCTTGAAGCTGTTTACGGGCTTTTCAAAAGTCTGCGCCTGTCCAAGGATTTTTTGCGGAAACTGGAGCTGAAATATATAGTCAGGCAGACTTTCAAGCCGGGCGTAATAATGGCCGCGTTGTATGTGAATGATAAGCCCGGGGATAAATATCTGGAAGTCTTCGACTTCCTCTATAAAGGCAATTTTGCCGATTTCCCGCCGGCAAGCCGGCCCGGCAGGCGGCTGCAGGAGGCGCTGGCGCACGAGATAGGGCACGCATGGCAGGAACACTTCACCGATTATAATGCCGACGGCGATTACCGCTTTGCCGGGCAGTCCGTCATAAACCGCAGATTATCGGAAGATGCGGAATTTAAAAAAGTGTACGGCCTTATTTATGCCAGGAATAAAATCCGGCTTGAAGACGTTCCCGAAAACCAGAAAATTGATTTGATAAATTCCGTTCTGCAGGACGCGTCTCCGCGGGAAAAAACCGCTCTGCTTAAGGGACTGCTTTCGGAACGCAATCTTGAATCCTGCGGGAAAATAAATGATTTTGCGCGGATATCCGGCTGGAAGGGAGTCAATAAGCTGACCGGAGAAACGGCTGATTTTAACAAAGATAGTCTTGACGGATTGTTTTTTCAGAACGCAAAACCCTCCGCGCAGATGCTTTCGTCTGAAGCGGAACGCGCTCCCACCGAGGATTTTGCCGAAAGTGTAAGATATTATGTCTTTTATCCTGAACAGCTCCGCATGCACAGCCTTGAAAAATACAATTACATCAAACAGCGCGTATTTAACGGGCGCTAAGTCTTAGGAAGGCTTTGTTTAACTGCGCGCCTGAAGGCAGACCTTTCCGGACATTTGACCTGCTTGAAATTAAGAAAAAAACCCCATACTGTCGTAATAGGCCGAATAGTCCGGAAATATTACCCTTAATGCCCATGCGGAAAAAGTAAAACTGCTCTATAATATTGTTATGAAAAGGCGTAAAATCATTCGTTTTACGGCAGTGGCCGCGCTTTGCGTCTGCAGCGCATTCTGCGTTCCTCGGGCGCATGCCGACAGCGGGTCTTTGCCTAATCTAAACGTTTCATCAGAGATCAAAGACTGGACCATAATGATATTTATGAACGGAAAATCCAGCGATTTGCAGGGATACGCGCTGAAAGATATCAACGAAATGGAGGCGATAGGCCCTGCTAAGCGGATGAACGTGGTTGTGCAGGTCAGCCGCATAGCGCAGCTGCCTAACCCGATGAATCCGGCCCCTGTTGACCGGTTTTATGAAAATTGGTCCGGAACGAGGCGGTATGAGATACAAAAAGATGAAATGTCTTATCGGGTAACTTCGCCGCTCAGGCAGGACATGGGCAGGAATGTCGATATGGGCAATTGGACAAATCTGGCTGATTTCGGCAGCTGGGCTAAGGCAAATTATCCGGCCAAAAGATACATGCTTATCGTATGGAACCATGGCGACGGGTGGCGCAATGAAAAACCCCAAAAATCTAAATTTGAAAAAAGCAAGGCTATTTCAGAAGATCCGGAAAGCGGGAACTACATCTCAACCAATGAGCTTGCCTCGGCTCTCGGGCAAATGGGCGGAGTAGATGTATATGCAAGCGATGCATGCCTGATGCAGACTATTGAAGTCGCATACGGCTTGAAAAATTACGCCTCGGTTATAACCGGCTCCGAAGCTAATGAGCCCGGAGACGGCTATGCTTATGATGTTTTTTTCCGCGCGCTTAAAACCCATTCCAAACCGTCTCCGGAAGCGATGGCCTACTACGCCGTTATGAGCTACAGAAAATTTTATTCCGGAACACATGCGACACAATCAGCCGTGCGGGGCGGCCGGGCAATGGAAGAGTTTAGGGGCATATTGGATGACTGGGCCGATGAAGCTATAAAAAGCGGTGAAGCCAAAATATTAAAGGAAATAAAAGCCCGTACCAAAAGTTTCGATGATTTTGAAATGAAGGACGTCATACACTTCCTTGAATTGGTAAAAGATATTCCTTATAATCCCGCGCTTGAACCGCTTAAAGCCAAGAGCCGCGATGCCGTCAACTATTTCTACGGGAACGTGCTTATTTTAAACGGCGTTCCGCCAGGACAAATTCCCGATGCGCACGGCATGACAATTTATCTGCCTGAAAATGAAAACACGTTTGACCCCAATTATAAGCGTCTTGCCTGGGCGCAAGAAAGCAAATGGGATGAATTTATTGAATGGCTCCTGAAAAAAAGATAATGTTGTAAAATATGCGGAAATAAAGACTGGGGATGAACCGGAAATGAAAACTATAATAATCTGCGTGTTTTTTGGAATAAGCGTTTTATCCGGAAGTTTAAATGCCGCGGAGACGGCGGCGGACGCCGATTTACTGAGACAGCTTGCGGTCATAGAGCTTAACGAGGAGGCATTCCAGACACAGCCTGCTGTTTCACGGCTACCGCCCGGAGTGGGGCTTCTGGACGGAAAAATCGTTTATGAAAAGGTCTCGCAGATTTTAAAAAGCTCTGGAGTTCCGCAGGGCTATGTTGATTCGATTTTTAAGGACTCCCGTCTGGCTGTGATAGAAAAAACTTTGGAAGCGATACACAAGCCCGCCGAATCCCTGCCGTATGAGGAATACAGGAAAAGGCTTATAACCGAAAAGCGGATAAACGACGGGGTTCAGTTTTACAATATCAATAAACAGGTGCTGTTCGGGGCCGCGCAAAGCAAAGGCATTGATCCTTTGATACTGCTGAGCATAACGGGCATAGAAAGCAGTTTCGGCCAGAACAGGGGCGCGTATATAGTCACGAACGCTCTTTATACCTTAAGCAGAATGACGTCCGAGAGCCGGCCTGATCTGGCAAAAAAATGGCAGGAGCGCGGCCCCAGAGATTTGGCGGCGTTTATCAAATATGCGCATAAAATGGGATTTGATCCGTTCGGCATTACCGGTTCCTATGCCGGAGCCTTCGGCTTTTGCCAGTTTATGCCTTTAAGCGTGGAAGTTTATGCCGTGGATTTTAACAATGACGGAATAATAGATCTATATAATTGGGCTGATGTTTTCGGCAGTATCGCGAATTATCTGGCCAAAAGCGGTTATAAGCCCGACAGCGCTGATTATTCTCCCGGCGGAGACATCTGGAAAGCCATATATGCTTACAACCACTACGAAAATTATGTAAAGGTTATTCTGGATTTAAGGCTTGAAATTAAAAAGAAAGTGGAAGCAGCGCCATAAAATCGGGCATGATAAATAAAATGTCAGGCAAAAATTGGATATTGGCAGGATGCGTGATTATTGCCGGTATAATAGCCGGCGGCAGATATGTTTTAACCAGTTATCACAATAATGATATCAAGGACGCGCTGAATGACACTGAATGGGCAAAACCAATAACCAAAATATCTGATAATACTGATGTTCCGCCGGTTCCCGCTCCCAGCCCGAGTCCAAACACGAAAGAGCCTGATACAAGTGAGCTTCTTCGTTCTTTACTTGAACCGCAGATTATCGCCAGGCCTCCGTGCATACAAGAACCAGAACACATAGATTTACAATGTCAATTTCCGACAGAATCAACTGACCAGCACGATGTGGGTTCGTGTCATGCCTTTGCCGCCATAGCTCTTATGGAGGCCGCATACTTCAGGCAATACGGCGAACATGTAAAATTTTCAGAAGCGGATTTGTTGGTGAGAAATACCATATTAACACCGCTGTATTATCATAAATATAACATTCAATCGGACGTTGAAGTATTTGAAGGCAATCGTATTTTCGGCGATATTGGAGGTATGCTTAAAAACGGCGTATCACGGCAAAAAACTTATGAAGAATTTATGATTCATTACCCCAAATACCGCAACGATGAAATAGCAATGTTGTCTTGGCTGAAAAGCCAGCCTGCTATTATGCGTTGGTTTGTCAATCCTGCCAAGGCAATGGAATACACCAAAAATGACAGGCAGATGCAGTTATTAGGCAAAAAATTTGATTATGAGCGGCACGAATTTAAAGAAAAAATAAAAAATTTTGAAATAAAAATTACAACTTATGCTGCTTATTCGCTGGATAACCTAACTCGCGAACAATGTAAAGCGGCAGGCATTAAACAAAAAAACTTTATTATTTCTGAATTAAAAGCCGGCAGACCTGTGGTAATTGGCTATGTCGCATTAGAGGGGGAGCATGGGGTAGTTATAGATGGCATGAGGAAAGTTGCTAACTTAACGTACTTCACTTTGCGAAACTCAAATAAGGTAGATAAATATCTCCAAGATACTGAATTTTGCACAATATGTGAAATTACTTCTCTTATCACACCGTCGGATAAAAAATAGTTATTTGCAGTATTTCACGGTATTTCTGAAAAATTCCAAACCTATTGCGGAGGAATCCGAATCCTTCCTTGTCCAGGAAGGATGATGGTATTTTGAGGCGTTTCTTTCAGGATGGGGCATGAGTCCGAAGCAGTTCCCCGTCTCATTGCATATTCCGGCTATGTCGCATACGGAGCCGTTGGGATTGTCCGTATATTGAAGTGCTATTCCTCCCGCCCGCGTTATTTTTTGAAGAGTCCGCTTTGAATCCGTTATGAATTTTCCTTCTCCGTGCGCGATGGGCAGTTCTATGAATTCAGGCAGGCCTTTTGTAAACAGGCAGGGACTGTTTTTGTTTACCTTAAGTTTCACCCATTTTGCCAGAAAATGTCCGCAGTCGTTAAAGGCAAGGCTTGCGCTCTGTTTGAAATCATCGGCATAAGGAAGCATTCCTGTTTTTACCAAAACCTGAAAGCCGTTGCATATCCCTATCACGGGCCTGCCGCTTTTTATGAATTCCGGCAAATCTTTAAGATGGCGCGTCACCTGATTGGCGAGAATTTTCCCCGCGGCGATGTCGTCTCCGTAGGAGAATCCTCCCGGAAACGCGAGTATGGAATAATCAAGAAGTTTTACATCTCCTGAAATCAGGGATTTTATATGAATACGCTCGGGCGCTCCGCCCGCAGTTTTGAATGCGTTTTCCGTTTCAATGTCGCAGTTCGTGCCCGCCGTTCGGATTATTAAAACCTTAGGTTTTTTCATAACTATGGTGCTATCATCTCATGGTATAGAACTATGGGTAAAATGAGTTAAAGTTTCCTCCCCCCTTGCGGGGGAGGAATAAGGTGGGGGGAGGTTTTCCATTCCACACTGTCCCCCCATCCCAACCTTCCCCCGCAAGGGGGGAAGGAATCTATATGTATTTTTTCACGACAAACTCTGTTATTTGAAAAATGTACATAGCGGACGCTTCCAGCGATCTTTCAAATTTTCAAGGGATTCTTCAATAACTGTCTTATTGTTAAGCCCCGTTATTTTCAATGTCTTTTCTTCTGTTGTCCGGCCTAGTTCGGCGCAGACCGCTCCGGCCATGCATTTTAGAAATTTTAATTTGTTTTCAGGATGAATTTCCATAAGTATTCTGCTTTGCGATTCCGAAAACAGCAGTATTGAATCAGAAACGGATTTTCCCGCAAAAGGCATATTTTTAAGTTTTATATCTGCCCCGCAGTCCCCGGAGAAAGCCATTTCAGCGATGCACGCCCCAAGCCCGCCCTGCGAAAGGTCATGGGCTGAAAGTATCAGTTCTTTATTTATGGCAGAAAGCAGGGATTTGTAGGTTTTGAATGCTTTCTTAGGATTTGTTTTCGGAACATTAAAATCGCTTACGCCTGTTATTTCGGAGTAGATAGAGCCTCCGGTCTCGGCGAAGGTTTCGCCTATTATATAAAGCAGGTTTCCCGCGCTCTTTATATCCATTGTAAGCGCTTTTCTTATGTCGTTTACCGGAGCGGAGGCCGAAATTAAAATCGTGGAAGGTATATCAAGATTTTTGCCGTCTGCGTCTTTTGACCGGTTGTAAAAGCTGTCTTTTCCCGAAATAAAAGGGGCCTCGTATGCTTTTGAGGCTTCATAGCATCCTTTGGCGCAGCGCACAAGCTCTCCCAGCAATTCAGGATCTTCCGGACTGCCCCAGCAGAAATTATCCAGAAAAGCGCATTTGGTTATGTCGGCTCCCGCGCACAGAAGATTTCGGACGGCTTCGTCCGCGCATGAAAGCGCCATCCAGTACGGGTCTAATTTTCCGAATGCGGGATTGATGCCGTGGCTTACCGCAAATCCGGAGAAATCGGACATGTCGCCGGTGGCTGAGCGCGGCCATATTACGCAGGCATCGCCGGGTCCGTCGGCATATTTACCCTGAAGCGGTTTTATAACAGTTCCGCCCTGCACTTCATGGTCGTACTGCTGTATCACCGGTTCCCTGCTGCAGACATTAAGGTGGGAAAGCGCCGCTTTAAGTATTTCTCCGTAATTTTCCTGTCCAATGTGCCGCTGGACGGCTGGATGGCTGGACGGCGAGGCAGCTAGACAGCTGGACCGCCAGACTGCTGGACCGCTGGACTGGTGACATGGGTTTACTGATGACTGGGTGCCTTTTTCTGGGGGGATAACTGTAATTTTTCGGTTAATCCGCAATTTTTCGGTTTTGATCTTCTCCTGCGGTTTCCATACAGCGGAACGTTTTATTTTAGGCAGTCCGCTGTGCAGGAAGTCCATTCCTATATCAATGATTGTTTCTTCATGGAATGTCACAACAAGCCTGCCTGTGCCGGTAAATGTTCCCAAGACCGCATGCTCGCAGTTTTCCGCGTCAAAGATTTCTTCCAGTTTCCTCAGGTTTTCCGGAGGAACCGCGAATATCATTCTTTCCTGCGATTCGGATACCCATATTTCCCACGGCAGTATGTTTGAATCTTTTAGTTTTGCTTTTTCCAGATGAACTTTTGCCCCGCATTCTGAGCCTAGTTCTCCTATGGCCGAGGAAAATCCGCCGGCCCCGCAGTCCGTAACCGCCCTGTAAAGTTTTTTGTCGCGCGCTTTTAAGAGGCAGTCCAGCGCCTTTTTTTCATTTATGGCATGGCCTATCTGAACTGCTGATGCGGATGCGTTTTCAAGCGAAGCCGAGGAAAAGGTGGCTCCGTGCAGGCCGTCCCTGCCCGTTCTGCCTCCCGCGGCAAATATTATGTCGCCGGGATTTACCTTTTTTGATACTGCCCAAACCGGCATTATTCCCACTGTTCCGACGAACACAAGAGGGTTGAGCATGTAGCCTTCGTCAAAATGTATCGCTCCCGCGGCGGTGGGAATGCCCATGCGGTTTCCGTAATCGCGCACTCCCGCCACTACGCCTTTGAATATGCGCTCCGGAGACAAGGCTGATTTCGGGAGATTTTTTTTGTAGCCGGGGGGGGCGAAGCAGAAAATATCGGTATTAAGCACCGGTTTTGCTCCGAGACCTACTCCAAGCACGTCGCGCACCACCCCGCCCACTCCGGTTTCCGCTCCGCCGTAGGGCTCTATGGCGCAGGGGTGGTTATGCGTTTCGGCTTTAAAAGCCAATGCCCATTTGCCGGATTTCCCGAATTTAACGACCCCGGCGTTGTCTTTGAATACCGAAAGGCACCATGGCTTTGAAAGTTCAATGGTCGCTTTTTGTATGTATTTTTTAAAAAGCCCCTCGGGAATAAATTGTGTTTTTCCGTTTTCTTTATATAAAATCGGGCCTGTGAATGTTTTGTGTTTGCAGTGTTCCGACCATGTCTGGGCTATTGTTTCAATTTCACCCAGAGACGGCTGTCTGCCCGTTTTTTTGAAATGGGTCTGGATATATTGAAGCTCCTGTATGTTCAGCGACCATCCAGCGGAATTATTAAGGAATTCCAGTTGTTTATTGTTAAGGCCGTTGAATGATCCAAGCAGGTTCTCGGGATTTAACATTTTCCGCGTTCTTGTTTTTAACATAGTCACGATAGTTCCATTCTACACATATTTTTGGAGGTATCAAGCCCAAATTGCTATGCAATTTGGAATGCCTAAATCCATTTTGCTATGTAATTTGGGGTTAGGGTTTCCAGATTACATAATCGAAAAAGTGTTCACGATCGGGTTTACGAAAGTTTTTTTAACGGCATTTTCAATTTGTCTGCCGGAAGCCGGCGTTTTTAGCAGATAAGCCGTTCCGCAGCGGACGGACTCAGGCTCTTTAAGGCCTAAATCGGCGATCGCTTTTTTAACGCTTTCCCCCGGCACATCGGTTACCGAGTCTTTAAGCCATACTTCCACCCTGCGCCAGCCCTTCAAGGGGAAGGTGGAGTGCGAGACGGCTGGACTGTCCAAACAATCCTTAAAAGCAGTGAGTTTGGACTGATCCATTCTCAAAGCCATTGAGGAAGGAATGGGACAGCTGGACAGTTGGGCCGCCGGAAACTGGTGATTTTTTTCTCTCTGGTGACCTTTTCCGCTGGAAACTGGTGACTTTTTCTGGAGAGGCAATTGCGGGAGTTGTATTGCATCGCAGGTTTCAGTTACCCTGTCGCATAAAAGTTCGTTCATTATCAGGTTTATTTCATCCTGCCGGAAATCGCCGGTTATTTTGTAAAGGCGGGAAACAGATGCCGAATGGGCCGAATCAAAGCCGCTTGTTTTAAGCGTTGATATGACATGCGCTTCTTCCGATTTGGCAAATTCCGGTTTTGTGCTGATTTCTATAACAAAATTCATGAAAGCACTCTTTCCAACGCTTCTTTGTAGCGTTCGGCGGTTCCGGTTATGACTTCTTCCGGAAGGGCGGGGGGGGCGGATTTTTTATCCCAGCCCGAGTTTTCCAGATAATCTCTCACAAACTGCTTATCAAAACTTTCGGGTGATTTGCCATCTGAGTATTGCGCCGAATCCCAGAATCTTGAGGAATCAGGAGTGACCAGCTCGTCTATGACAATTAATTCCCCGTCAAGAAATCCGAATTCAAATTTGGTGTCCGCAAGCAGTATCCCCCGCTTCTCAAGATAACCTCGGGCGTAATCATAAATTTTAAGGCTCATTTGTTTGAGTTTTTCCGCCGTTTCCTTTCCGGCCAGACTGCGGAGCTTTTCAAAAGAAATGTTTTCATCGTGGCCCGTGTCGGCTTTTACGGCGGGAGTAAAAATAGGCTCGGGCAGTTTTTGGGCTTCTTTAAGTCCTGACGGAAGGCTGTGTCCGCAGGCCGAGCCGGTGTTTTTATATTCTTTCCATGCCGAACCAGCGATATAGCCGCGCACCACGCACTCAAAGTCTACGCGCTTTGCCTTTTTTACAAGCATTGTCCGGTTTTTGTAATAGGAAACGTCAAATTCCATTCCTGCGGGAAGGGATTCGCTGATTTCGGAAATCTCCGTAGCCAGCATATGATTGTCCGCTATATGTTTCGTCTTTTCAAACCAGAAGGAGCTTATTTTCGTGAGCGTTTCGCCTTTTCCGGGGATCAGGGCGGGGAGCACATAATCAAAAGCGGACAACCGGTCCGAAGAAACCAGCAGAAGCTTGTCTCCGAGGTCGTAAACGTCGCGCACCTTGCCCCTGCGCAGAAGCGGAAGGTTTAACAATTTATTCCCCCCATCCCAGCCTTCCCCCGCAAGGGGGGAAGGAACCTGCCAATACTTTTTTCTGCCATGAGCCAAATGTGTCACTCCCATTCGATCGTGGACGGCGGTTTTGAAGTGATGTCATATACCACGCGGTTTATTCCCCGCACCTCGCTTACTATCCTGCCGGATATTTTCTGGAGTATTTCATGGGGAAGTTTTGACCAGTCCGCTGTCATTCCGTCGATGCTTTCCACCAGACGCACCGCCGCGGCGTTTTCATAGGTGCGCTCGTCTCCCATGACTCCCACGGATTTTACCGGAAGAAGCACGGCAAAGGCCTGCCATATTTTTTTATCCCATCCGCCCGCGGAGATCTCCTCGCGCACTATCAGATCGGCTTTGCGCAGTATCTCAAGCCTGCCGGCGGTTACGGCGCCGATTATCCTTATGGCAAGTCCGGGGCCGGGGAAAGGATGCGCCGACAGTATTTCCTCGTTCATGCCCATCTCCCGTCCCAACTTGCGCACCTCGTCCTTAAAAAGGAATTTCAGTGGTTCGATAAGCTTGAGCTTCATTCGCTTGGGCAGTCCGCCCACATTGTGGTGGCTTTTGATCACGGCGGAGGGTCCTGATACGGACACCGATTCTATCACATCGGGGTAAAGCGTGCCTTGCGCAAGGAAGTCGATCCCCTTTATGCGTTTTGCTTCTTTGTTGAAAACTTCAATAAAAGTTCTGCCTATGATTTTTCGTTTGCGCTCCGGGTCCGCCACTCCCTCAAGCCTTTTGAGGAAAAGTTTTGAGGCATCCGTCATTTTAAGATTAAGGCGCATCTTTCCGGCAAAAAGCCGTTTTACCCTTTCGCTGTCGCCGGAGCGCAGGAGGCCGGTGTCCACAAAAATGCAGTAGAGCCGTTTTCCTATGGCGCGGTGTATTATCGCGGCTGCCACCGAGGAGTCCACTCCTCCGGAAAGCGCGCAGACAACGGAGCCGTTTCCCGTCTGCCTCCTGATATTTTCAATAGATTCCTTTAATACGCACGCGGGAGTCCAGCGTTCGGAATAGCCGCATATCCGCCGGGCGAAGTTTTCAAGTATTTTATTCCCGCAGGAGGTATGCGCGACTTCCGGATGGAACTGGACCCCGTAAAAATTTCTGCGCTCATCGGCTATCGCGGCAAACAGGGCGGATCCGGTAACAGCGGCGGTTTTAAAATCGCCGCCGGTTTTTTTTACTCCGTCGCCGTGGCTCATCCATGCCTGAAAATGCTCGGGAATATTATGAAAAAGAGGGGAGCGCGCCGTCACTTTTACTTTTGCAAAGCCGTATTCGCGTTTTTTTGCTTTGTCCACTCTGCCCCCGCTTACGGCGGCAAGAAGCTGCATGCCGTAGCATATGCCGAGCGCCGGTATCCCCATTTTAAGGATTCGCAGGTCCGGTCTGGGTGATTTCGCCGCATGCACGCTTGCCGGTCCGCCTGAAAGTATGATCCCCAGAGGATTGTGTTTTTGTATTTCTTCAAAAGGCGCGGAAAAGGGAAGGATTTCTGCGTAGACGCCCTTTTCCCTGAGCCGTCTGGCTATGAGCTGGGTGTACTGGCTTCCGAAGTCCAATACAAGTATCCGCCTCATTTTCCCATGCCTATTTTCTGAGCTTTCTGGAAAAGTTTTCCTTCGGTCTTTATGGAAGGAGCTATGATTATTTCGGCCAGCTGGAGTTCTTTTATCGTGGCGGCGCCCAGCGTTCCCATGCAGGTCTTGAGCGCTCCAACAAGGTTCTGGCTTCCGTCGTCAAGCTTTGACGGGCCGCAGAGAATTTCCTCAAGCGAGCCGGTGACGCCCACGTATATTCTGGTTCCGCGCGGAAGATTGTGATGCGGGGTGGCCATGCCCCAGTGGTATCCGAATCCGGGCGCTTCCTTGCTTTTTGCAAACGCCGAGCCCACCATCACTCCGTCTGAACCGCAGGCTATCGCCTTGCAGATGTCTCCGCCGGTGGACATTCCGCCGTCCGTTATTATCGGGACATAGCGGTTCGTCTTTTTGAAGTAAAAATCTCTCGCCGAAGAGCAGTCTATGGTGGCTGTTACCTGCGGCACGCCGATTCCGAGAACGCCCCGCGTGGTGCAGGCGGCGCCCGGGCCGACTCCCACAAGCAGTCCGGCTATGCCTGTTTCCATGAGCTCGAGGGCCGTTTTGAAGGTGACGCAGTTGCCGGCGATTACCGGCATTTTCATTTCTTTGCAGAATTTTGCGATGTCTAAAGATTCGTGTTTTGAGGATTTATGTTTTACGGTTATGACGGTAGACTGCACTACGAATATGTCGCATCCCGCCTCTTTGGCTATGCGTCCGTAATCTTCTGCGTTCTGGGGTATTGTGGATACGGCGCAGGGCACCTTGGCTTTTTTTATTTCCTCCACCCGCTTTCCTATCAGATGCTTTTTGACCGGTTCCTTATACATGTCCTGAACAAGTTTGGTGGCCGTTTCGGGGTCGGCCTTGGAAATATTTTTCGTTATTTCGCGCGGGTTTTCATACCTTGTGTTTATGCCGTCGAGATTTAAGACCGCAAGCCCGCCGAGCCTGCCCATTTCTACGGCAAAAGGAACGTCCACGACCCCGTCCATGGCGGAGGCAAGAAAAGGTATCTGAAGCTTTATATCTCCTATGGCCAGCGTTGTGTTCGTATCTTCGGGGTCGATCGTGCAGTTTCCCGGAATAAGCGCTATCTCGTCAAATCCGTAAGCCCTTCTGGCTTCGCGGTCCCTGCCTATGAAAAATGCCATAAGATCTCCTTTGGGCTGAAGACTGAAGGCTATCAGTTCTGATTTGTACCTTCAGGCTAACAGCCGTCAGACTATCCACCTGAGCCGTTACCTTATATTATCCAATCTCTCACATGAAAGGCAAATTTGAGAAGAAACGGTGAGAGAGAAAACGCGGATGGGATTTTTTCTCCGTCCAGCAAGTTGAGTAATACCGCAAAAAATGATATTTTTACATTATAAGGCATTATCCGGAATCTAGTGCCTATGTTTTATTCAAGGAGCTTATCATGACGAACACTATTTCAAAAGCGCGTTCAGCAATGAAGAAAACACTTCCGGGGCCTAAGGCAAAAGCCCTGCTGGCAAAAGACGGAAAATATATATCGCCGTCATATACCCGTTCTTATCCGGCCGTGGTATGCCGGGGCCGGGGAGCCAATATATGGGACGTGGACGGCAATTTGTTTCTGGATTTCAACGCGGGCGTCGCGGTATGCAGCACGGGCCACTGCCATCCTGAGGTTGTTAAGGCCATACAGAAGCAGGCCGCCGAGCTCATACATATGTCGGGCACAGATTTTTATTATCCGTCCCAGATAAATCTGGCGGAAAAAATAGCTTCTATATTCCCTTCGGGGCCTTCCGCGAAATCTTTTTTTGCCAATTCCGGAGCAGAGGCCGTAGAGGCCGCCATGAAGCTGTCGCGCTATTATACCGGACGCCAGAAATTTATTTCTTTCTACGGCGCGTTTCACGGAAGGACGTTCGGAGCGCTTTCTCTTACTGCTTCCAAATATACGCAGAAAAAGGGTTTCGGAACCCTTCTGGCCGGAGTGGAGCATGCGCACTATGCCTATTGCTACCGCTGTCCGTTTAACCTTAAGTATCCGGGCTGCAGTCTTGCCTGCGCGGATTATATTGAAAACATACTTTTAAAGAAAACCATGCCTCCCGAGGAAGTCGCGGCGATAGTGGTTGAGCCTTTTCAGGGCGAAGGGGGCTATGTGGTTCCGCCGGCGGATTGGCTTCCCAGAATACATAAAATAGCGCAGAAATACGGAATGCTTCTGGTCTGCGATGAGATACAGGCAGGCATGGGACGCACCGGAAAAATGTTCGCATGCGAGCATTTCGGAGTCAAGCCGGATATAATAACGATAGCCAAGGGCGTGGCATCCGGTCTTCCGCTGGGCATAATGGTCGCCAAATCATCCATTATGATATGGAAACCGGGAGCGCACGCTTCCACCTTCGGGGGCAATCCTGTCGCCTGCGAGTCGGCGCTTGCCACGCTGAAGCTGATTCAAAACGGGCTTATGGAAAATGCGCGGGTTCAGGGGGAGTATTTTAAGCAGCAGCTTCTGGAACTGCAGAAAGAATTTGAAGTCATAGGCGATGTGCGCGGAAAGGGGCTTATGCTGGCCATAGAGCTTGTTGAGGACAGGCATAGCAAAAAACCGGCCTGCGAATTAAGAAACAAAATAGTAGACGACGAGTGCTTTAAGCGCGGGCTTCTGCTTTTGGGCTGCGGGGCAAGCACGATACGGTTCTGCCCGCCTCTTGTAGTTACAAGAAAGGAAATAGATTCCGCCCTGGATATTTTAAGGGAAGCAATGCGCAGCTGTGTTAAGTAAAGCGGAAGATGCCGGCAAGCTGGCGGAAGTTTATTTTTTAGGCATTCTGATTACTGAATACTGTCTACTTTAGGGCTATAGATAAATTGAGTCTATATGGTAAAAAAAGATTTTGGAATTCTTGTGCTTGCCGCAGGGCTCGGCACCCGCATGAAATCGGGTCTGCCCAAGATGCTTCACCCCGTGGCCGGTATGCCGATGATAGGCAGGATATTAAAGACCATACAGCCCCTTAAATCTTCCGGCATATGCCTTGTCGTGGGCCATGAAGCAGGCAGGGTCAGGCAGGAAATTCTGTCAAAGCTGGATGACTGGGGTATCAAAGCCAAGCCGGTTTTTGTGGAGCAGAAGTTTCTTAAAGGAAGCGGCAGGGCCGTGCAGGAAGCGGCGGGGTTTGTCAAAAAGCACAAAACCCTGCTGGTTATGTGCGGAGACAGTCCGCTTATTACCGCCGGCGCTCTTTCCGGAATGCTTGAAACGTTTTTTAAGGGCGATTGCCGGGCCGTGGTTCTTACTGCTAAACTCGCGGATCCTTACGGCTACGGCAGGGTAATGCGTTCCATAGCGGGAGTATCCGCCATAGTGGAAGAATCGGAACTGGACGGGGAAAATGCCGGTGTAAACGAGGTTAATTCCGGAATTTATGTTTTTGACTCAGCGGCGCTGGCTCAAGCCCTGAAAGAACTTAAACCCAAAGGGCCCAAAAAAGAATTTTATCTCACCGATGTCATAGAATCGATTGCGTCAAAAGGCGGGAAAATTTTGCCGTTTGTCGTTAAGGACCCGGATGAGATTTTAGGCGTTAATTCCAGAAAACAGCTTGCTTATGCCTCGTCCGTCATTAATAAGCGGACGCTTGACCGGCTTATGGCTGAAGGCGTTACGATAGCCGACCCTGATTCCACATATGTTGATGAGACAGTAAAAATAGGCAGGGACAGCGTAATCTATGCGGGAACGCACATAACAGGCAAAACTGAAATAGGCGAAAATTCCAGTATAGGGCCGTATGTTCTGCTGGAAAACAGCAGGCTGGGCAGGGAAGTGAAGGTAAAATTTTTCTGCTGCGTATATAACAGCAGGATTCTTGACAATACCGTGGTAGGCCCCTTTTCTCATATACGGCCGGGCTGCGTCATAGGTCCTTCGGCTAAAATAGGCAATTTTACGGAAGTCAAAGCGTCTACCGTGGGCCGCGGCTCAAAAGTGCCGCATTTAAGCTATATAGGCGACACTGAAATGGCGGACGGCATAAATATCGGCGCGGGCACGATAACCTGCAACTATGACGGCGTTGAAAAACATAAGACCATCATAGGCGCGGGCGCGTTTATAGGCTCTAATGTAAATCTTGTGGCTCCCGTTAAAATAGGCAGGCGCAGTAAGATAGGCGCAGGCTCCACTATAACGGATGACGTTCCGGCGGAAACTTTGGCGATAGCAAGGGCAAGACAGATAGTATTAAAAAAGAGGTGAAATGATGTCCGATAGGTGTTCCCTTAAGGGAGAACTTAAGATATTTTCCGGCAATGCCAATAAGGCTCTTGCGGAAGAAATCTGCAGGATTTTAAAAGTATCGCTGGGGAAATCCATGTCAGACAGGTTCGCTGACGGCGAAATAAACGCCCATATCATGGAAAATGTCCGAGGCTGCGACTGCTATCTTATTCAGCCTACATGCCCTCCGGTAAACGAAAATGTTATGGAGCTTCTGATTATGATGGATGCCCTGAGGCGGGCAAGCGCAGGCAGGGTTTCCGCTGTAATGCCTTATTACGGATACGGCAGGGCTGACAGGAAAACTTCTCCCCGGGTGCCTATCACGGCTAAGCTTGTGGCCAATCTCATAACTTCAGCCGGAGCCAATAGGGTTATAACAATAGACCTGCATGCGTCCCAGATTCAGGGATTTTTTGATATCCCGGTGGACCATCTTTATGCGTCTCCCGTTTTTCTGGATTACATAAAAAAAAGGAAATATCCCGATATGGTGGTCGTCTCTCCCGATGTGGGAGGAGTGGAAAGAGCAAGGGCTTTTGCGAAACATCTCAACGCCGGTCTGGTTATAATAGACAAAAGGCGTCCCCGCCCCAATGAAGCTTCGGTTTATAATGTGATAGGCGCGGTGCGCGGAGCCACGGCGATAATATTTGACGATATGGTTGACACGGCCGGCACTCTGATAAAAGTGGCCGCCGCTCTTAAGGAAAGCGGGGCTAAAACCATTGTGGCGGCTGCAACTCACGGAGTATTTTCAGGAGAAGCGGTAAATCGTATTAAAAATTCTCCGCTCAAGGAGATGCTTGTCACAAACACCATCCCTGTGTCAAAAAATCTGCAGTCCAAGATAAAGGTTTTATCTGTGGCTTCCATACTTGCGGAAGCTATACGCAGAAATCATATGGGCATGTCTATAAGCGAAATGTTTAATTAAGGGGGCATTCCGCCCCTAATTAAGGAGATATTATGGAAGAAATTCAATTGAAGGCGCAGTTAAGGGAAAAAACCGGCGGGAAGGGCGTGCTTGCGGCTTTGCGCAAAAAAAGCGGTATCCCGGCCGTAGTTTACGGAGGAAAAAAACCTCCTGTTTCGGTTGAGATCCCCGAGAAAGACTTTTTAAAGCTTATTAAACGCGGTTCTAACGCGATAATAAAAATCGAATATCCCGGCAGTTCAGACACTGTAATCGTAAAAAA
This sequence comes from uncultured Elusimicrobiales bacterium, assembly GCA_964520045.1. Lineage (GTDB taxonomy): Bacteria > Elusimicrobiota > Elusimicrobia > Elusimicrobiales > CAZFMJ01 > CAZFMJ01. The sequence goes on from CAZFMJ010000006.1 coordinate 49,913, forward strand.
ACTGCAGTATCATGTGGTTACGGACAGGCTGATCCATGTGGATTTTCACAGAATTTCGCTGACCGAAAAGATAGAGGTTGAGGTGCATATCCGGCTTAACGGCGAGGCGCCCGGAGTAAAACTCCACGGCGGAATCTTAGAGCATCCCACGCGCGAGATTAAAGTCCGCTGTCTGCCGACCGCCATACCCAAGGAAATACCGGTGGATATATCTTTGCTGGATATGGGCGGAAGCATTCTGGTCAAGGACATAACCGTTCCCGAAGGCGTTGAAATTCTGGAGGATATGTCCAATATAATAGCCAGCATAGTGACGGCCAAAGAAGAAGAAGTCGCCGTTCCCGCCGCTGACGCCGCAGCAGCCGCGGCCGAACCCGAGGTCGTCGCAGCCAAAGGCAAGAAAGACGAGGAGACAGCCGAAGGCGAAAAGAAAGAGGCGCCTGCCGCGGATAAAAAACCTGCGGAAAAGAAACCTGCGGAGAAGAAATAATTGGTTTCACATATTGAAATCGTGGCCGGGCTCGGCAATCCGGGCCCGGAATACGCCCGCACCAGACACAACGCGGGGTTTATGCTTGCCGACCTGATCAGGCAGTCAGGCGAATCTTCCGCGTGGAAATCATGGCGGGGTACGGGGGAATACTGCAGTCAGAGCCTGCCCTCGGGCAGAAGTTTTTTCCTGATACGGCCCATGACTTTCATGAATGATTCGGGAAGAATGACCGCGGATTTCGCCAGATTTCACAAAGTGCATCCTGAAGCGGTGCTTGTCTGCTTTGACGACATCTCTCTTGAGCTGGGCCGCATAAGAATACGGCAGGAAGGCTCTGCCGGAGGCCACCGCGGGATGGAGTCGGTTATAAGCGCGTTTTCTTCCCAAAATATACCGCGGCTGAGAATAGGGATAGGGCCGAGGCCTGTAAAAGCGGACTGCAAGGATTTTGTGCTTTCCGCTTTTTCCGGCGCAGAAACAACAATTCTGCGGGATGTGCTTGAAAATGCGCGCGCGGCGGTTTCGGATATAATTGAAAAAGGCTTTTCTTATTCAATGGACCGGTATAACAACACATGTTTTCGTTCATAAAAATACCGCTGGGAATATTTTTCTGCTTTATCGGATTCTGCTATCTTTTCAGGCCGGCCATTCTTGAAAGGATCAAGGTTTTTATAAGGGATACCCTTCTTAATGATTCCTATATCGCTCTCGAAAGAAAAAAATGGGGAACATTTTTTCTACTCATAGGATTCCTGCTTTTATACATGGGGATGGATTGAGAAAACAGTATACAGCAGATAGTATGCAGTAGACAGGAAAAAAACATACCGCTTGTCGTTTCTGCAATTTATTCTTCAGCTTCATTTTTTGACATATCACTTACAGCTTATCTGGATTCCACAATCGGGGGGAATCCAGATAAAATCTTTTTTCAGTGAGCCCTATTTAGGGCACGGCGGGGTTGTGCCGGTCAACGGGGTGCAGACGCCTGTTTTGCTGAAACTATATCCCCAGCCGTTAAAAACAGATTCGTCGTATTTCCGGACAGAACATGCGGCGGCATTTGGAACCAAAGCGCAGCATGACTCGCCATTGTTATCGTCGCAAGCAGAAACATGATAATTTAAGGCATTCCATGCGGCGCTGAGCGGAATATACTAAAATTTAAGCGCTACTGATAATCTGTGGACATTTCCGAGGTCATTGCACGGTACGAAGGCATAGTCGACTCCGAATTCCTTCTGCTTAAAGCCCGCGCCTATGCTGTAGCTGTTGGCGTCCGTCTGGACCTTGTATCCCCCGCGCACAAAGAACATGCCCGACAGGGAATATTCCATGCCTACGGAGCCGCCCATATCCGCGTCTTCTCCTATCCGCGCCAGGTCCGCTTCTACAAGGAAGCCGTTTTTGCCCAGTTTGTTCGAATAGGAAGCCCCTGCCCGTATTATCTGCGGGAGTTTTTCCTCTTCTTCGATATATTTTATCCCCTGTCCTATATTCTGCACCGCGGCGCCCAATTTTATGTTTTTGCTCGCCCTGAAAGTTCCCCCGAAATCAACCATCATCGACGAAGCCTTGAACTCCTCGAGCATGGTGGTGCTCAGGTATTTCAAATTGGCTCCTAAGTTGAATTTCCCGAGCTTCACCCCCGGAGAAACAACCGCGAGCATATCTGATAAGCCGTTTACCGAGCTTTCGTTGCCCAAAGTGTCTATAAGCTCCACGGCTCCGGCTGTGTAATACAGGGCGGAGACGGCTATGCGGAATTTATTGGAGAGCGGTATACTTGCTCCCAGTCCGCCGAAGATGTCGCCCGCAATGCCGGTCTGGTAGAGCATTCCAGCCTGTCTTGTTGCTATGGAGGCTCCGGGGTTATAAAATATGCCGAATACGTCGCCGGCGGAGCAGACGTAGGCGTCCGCCATGCCGTTGGCCCTGCCGCCTACCGGCTGCATTAGTATGGCGCCCGAGGCTGTGCCGGCTCCGCTGTATGCGCAGTCCGGCAGTATAAGTCCCAAGAGTCCGAATAGAACCATTAAAACCGATTTGAGATGTTTCATTTTAGCCTCCTTACTCCCTTATACTAGAGATGTAGCAGGAATCTGGGGAGAAGTCCAGTAAAGATTTATTCAAGAAAAAAGTGATGGAAAATTAAGGATAATTGGGGGGTAAAAGGGGGGTCTTGAATTTTTCTTGAAAGACAAAACGACAAATAACAGAGTTCCGGGGATAGGCCGTTTAACTGCCGGTAACAGCGCGCCTTAAGTCCCGAAAACTAACTGAACGAGGCGGTCTACCGTGCGCTTCCCTGCAAAGCCGTCAAATCGAAAGACCCGAACGCCCCGAGGATGAATTTTTTGCGAAAAGCCATACAAGCTTGTCTGTGGATTTTACCATGTCCAGCCATTGGCCTTCCAGAACGCAGGGCATCGTTTTCCACGCAAGGCGCGAATTCTTTTCCATGTCATAGCTTTCCGAGAGAGTTTTCCATTTCATAGTATTTTACCGCCGTTCATAGTCTAGCCCCGCGGAAGCCGGAAATAAAGTGCCTAATGGCCTATGGCCGTACAGGTCTTAAGGCCTATGGAAAAATTTTGAGTGGTATTTTATATCGGCTGCGGCTGGTTATTCGCAATTTCTATTCTGCCGTATCCCGCGATCATTCCGTTCGGCATGCATGTGCCCAGAACTCCGTATCTTTTGCCTGCGGCATGAACGACGTCCGTGCATCCGCCTGATTCGGGGCCGGTGTATATTCCCACATGCCCTACTGATTTTCCTCTGTAAAAAAATACTATGTCGCCCCTTTGCGGAGCCGCCTTTTTGGGTAGAAATTTCAGCCTGTATTCTTTGCCGTTTACGTACAGCGAATGGCCTTTTTTGGCCGCATTATACTGCCCGCCCGCGCTGCGGGGAAAATTTCCGGCGTCAAAGCCGGCAGATTCCAGCGCCCGTATCACAAGCATGGAGCAGTCGATCCCGGTATTCCCGTTTCCTCCCATGACATACGGCATTCCAAAATAAGCCATTGCTCCCGATACTATTTTTTCAGACAAAGCGGCCTCATTCAAATTTTGTTTTACTCCGGCTGCCGGTTGAATTCCATGCCGGCCTGCGCGGTATTGAAACTCCTCGGGCGAATAGCTGTTTTCTTTAATTATCATGTCAAAGGCATCTTCGGAAGGTTCTTCTGCGGACGGTTGCTTAAAAATTCCGGCAGAGGACGCGGGTTTTACGCCTGCCGCGGATTTTTGCGGCAAAACAGCGGTTGGTTTGGGATCAGGCAGAGATAATTGCGCATCCGCATCTCCGAAATAACTTTCAATAATTTCTTTTTCGCCGCTTAAAGCCCCTCCGCATAAGCAGGAAGCGGTTATAAAATTAACAGCGATAAGCAGTAACTGCGGTTTCGGATATTCCATACTACTGTTTTATACCCTAAGGCTTGACAAGTCAAGGGCCAAAGGACCTAGGGAAAATCATTTTGACGGAGGGAATATCCTTCTGCCTCTTGATTGGCTTATCGCCTGAGATTTTACGGAGGGAGGCGGCGCGTCTTCGATCTCGCGGTCTATCATTATGGAAAGCCCCGAAGCCAGTATATACGCCGTGTTTTTGCAGTATCCGAGCATGTCTCCGCGGTTGAGCTGTCCCACCTGCCCGTGCCTGTTTATGTGCGCCTGCACCCTTAATTTTTCCTGCCAGGGGGGCGGGTCGGGCAGTATGAGATTATCCGAAGTGATATGGAAATGAAAAGGGAATACGGGATTGACGACGCGTTTGACCGCCACGGGTATTCCCGCCGAGTTTTCAACGGTAAGAAAAAGCAGAGTGTTGGGATAGGACGCTTTTCTTATCAGGGAAGGGGGCAGATAAACGTTGCCGGATATGTTGAACGCCCTCCGCAGAAAAAACGGATACGCGAGATATACGAAAACGGCCAGAACGCTTATCAGCAGGATCGCGAGAATTTTTTTCATTATAGGCCTACAAACTAACAAACGGCTTTTTCCGCCATCAGAAACAGTAAATCAGATAAACGGTTTAAATAAACCGCCGCCGGACGCGCATTGCGCGTCCTCCAGACCGAGATCTCCGCCGATCGGCAGAAAGAGCGGCTTAAATGCAGAGAGGCCTCGACGGGGTTTCGCCCCGGCACGGCGAATTTCCGCATAGGCTTTAGTTCTTTCGACAGCTCAAGTATTCTGCGTTCCGTTGAAAGCACGGCTTCCTTAAGCCGGTCCGAGCGGTCCGTTCCGGCGATCAGTGCGGAGGCGGATGTCAGATGGTTTTGTATCTCTTCTATTTCCGGCGCAAGAAAACGGACGCCCCCGCGCCGGCAGGATCTTATCCGCGCTTTGCACGCGCCCAGTATGCAGATCAGTTCGTCTATGGAAGCGCAGGCTCTGATGCGGGCATCGCCCTTTTTAATTTTTGAGCCGTCCGCAAGGGTCGTGTTTCCCCTGTCTCCCGAGCCTCCGCGCGGTTTAAACCAATTCATTTTTTCGGACATATAAATTGCAGGGTCCTTTTCGTCATAGTAGATTATATGAATTTATTCCGCGTCAAAAAAATGCGGGCGCGGCGAAATCAAATTTTATATGATGGAATTATAATTCCGTAAGATGGAAAAGGAGTCTGGAATGAAAGAAAAAGTTGAAAAAGCCATTGAGAAAATACGCCCCATGCTTCAGGCCGACGGCGGAGATATCGCCCTGGTGGGCGTAGACGAGGCCACCGGCACGGTGAAGGTTTCCCTCAAAGGCGCCTGCGCCTGTTGTCCCGGAGCTCAGATGACGCTGAAAATGGGAGTTGAAAGGGCATTGAAGCAGGAAATACCGGAAGTGAAACAGGTTATAGCTGTGTAAGCGATTCATGCGGCTGGTTGATCTTCATACACACTCCATTTATTCGGACGGCACCTCCAAACCCGAGTCTGTCGCGCGGTCGGCCGCGGCAAGGAAGGTGGAACTTTTTGCTCTTGCCGACCATGATACTTTGGAGGGCTGCGGACCGGCGATGAAAGAATCCGCAGGTTTGGGCATGCCGTCATGCAGAGCCGTGGAGGTTTCCACGTGCATCCATGACAATCTTCATATACTCGGGTACAGGGTTCCTGTAGACAATAAAAAATTTTTAGGCTGTCTTGAAGATTACCGCGCGAGGCGCGTAAACCGCATAAAGCGGATCATAGATATCCTTGCTTCGCAGGGATTAAGCGTATCCTTCAGCGATATTAACGCGGGCCCCGGCCATAGTATCGGAAGGCCTCATATAGCGGATATGCTAAAACGCAGAGGATATGCTCGGACAAGGCACGAGGCATTTCAGAAATACCTTGTTCCGGGCAGGCCCGCTTATATCCCTTCCGCGGGGCCGTTGGTGGAGGAGGCTGTCTGCGCCATACGCGAAGCGGGGGGGATACCCGTGCTGGCGCATCCCGGCGTAATTATGAAGATAGCCGATATCCCGCGCTGGCGGGACTGCGGACTTGAAGGTCTTGAGGTTTTTTATCCGGCGCATACCATGAGCATGACACGAAAGCTTCTGGAAATTGCGGAAAGATATTCTTTGATAGCCACTGCAGGGACGGATTATCACGGCCCCGGCAGCGGAAGGGATGATGCTATGGGTATGGAAATACCGGATGAAAATTTCAGGCAGATGCGGGAACGTTTGTTTGAATAATTTTTAACGATATGGAATATATAGCTCACAGGGGCGCTTCCGGCTATGCGCCGGAAAACACCATGGCGGCTTTCAGGCTGGCCCGCGACATGGGATTGCGCAGTTTTGAGTTTGACGTGCATCTTTCAAAAGACGGCGTGCCTGTCGTTCACCATGATTATGACCTCGCGCGCACCGCGGGTATAAAGCCGCAGATAGCGGAACTTTCTTATGCCCGGCTTGCCCGTGTAAATGCGGCGCGCAATTTTTCTCCGTGGTATCCGTTTCAGCAGGTTCCCGCTTTTGAGCAGGTTATGGAATTTCTTTCCGCGTTCGCATCCGCAATAAATATAGAAATAAAAAACGATGGCGGAATATACGAGGGAATAGAAAAAATAGTCCTTGATAAAATCTGTTTGAGCAAAAGCCGGCTTGAAAAAAGCATAATATCCAGCTTTGACTATCCGACTCTCCTGCGGCTGAGGGCGCTGCACTCCGGAGTAAGGCTGGGGCTTCTTACAAGAGACCTTTCCGTCTCCCGGATTATATACGCGGCGCGCGCGATTAAAGCTGAAACCGTGAATTTAAGCAGCAGGCGGGTCAGTGAAAGAAAAGTGAAGCTCCTGCATAAGGCCGGATTTAAGGTTTTTGTATACACAGTGAACACTTTTGAGGAGGCGGAGAATTTTAAGAAGATGGGAGCGGACGCGGTTTTTACAAATTATCCCTACGTGTCTCAGCGCGGCTGGGAAAATATAGGCGGGACTTTATGACGGAATTTTCCGGAGGAGAGATTCAATCGGAAATACGGCGTCTTGCCGGCAGAGGCATAAGGACTTTGTGCGGGGAGCAGGACTTGAAATCCGCCGCAGTTCTCACATTGGAAATAAACCGGCTGAAGAAAGAAAAGAATGCTGTTATCCCGGGCCATGTTTACCAGAGGCCCGAGATACTTCAGGGAATAGCTGATTTTACCGGGGACTCCTATAAACTGGCAAAACTCTGCTCCCAAGCCGAGGCTTCAACTATAATTTTCTGCGGAGTGAGGTTTATGGCTGAAACGGCCAAAATACTCAATTCCGAAAAGAAAGTTTATCTCCCCGCGCCGGAGGCGGGATGCACTCTCGCCGAAAGCATAACCGCGCAGAATGTGCGCGATCTCAGGGCCGGCCATCCCGGAGCTCCGGTGGTTTCGTATATAAACACGACCGCTGAGGTGAAGGCTGAAAGCGACTGCATAGTCACAAGCGCGAACGCGGAAAAGATAGTAAGGCGGTTTTACGAAAAACATAAAAAAATAATTTTCCTTCCGGACAAGCTTATGGGCGCAAATCTTGCCAAGACTCTCGGTAAGACCATAGGAAAGGATATTATTTTATGGAACGGCACGTGCGTGGTGCATGAGCATTTTGATCCTGAAGCTGTAGTTTTTTACCGGAAGGCTTATCCGGGAATAAAGGTTTTGGCTCATGCCGAGTGCGAGCCGAGGCTTATTGAGTCCGTGGATTTTATGGGGGGGACGGGAACCATGATGGATTATGTCAGGGACACTCCCGCCCCCGCGTATCTCCTTATCACGGAATGCGGATTCGGCGAGCTTGCGCGCATAAATTTTCCGGATAAAAACTTCATAGCCATGTGCAGACTCTGTCCGTACATGAAATACACCTCTCTTGAAACGGTGCTCAAAACGCTTCGAAACCCCGATAATTCCCAAAAAATAGAAGTTCCCGCCGAGACCGCGTCCAAAGCCGAACGCGCCATAAAAAAAATGTTTAAACTTGCGGAATAGCTATTTTCTCCTTCTTTTCCCAAAAGCTTTTGAGGCCGCCTTAACCATTGCTATAAATGCGTCGACTTCTTCAGGGTTCTTGTCCCGGACAAGCTGGATGAATTTGCGGCTGCCAGCATAAATAAAATTTTTTTCGGGTTCAGATGCATCCCTGAATAAATCCGCTACCGAAATGCGCAGGGCATGCGCCAGTTTGTGTATTGTTTCCAGGCTCGCCTTTCTGCCTTTTGTTTCAATATATGCCAGAAAACTCGGGCTTATGCCGGCGGATTCTGATAGTTGTTCAATGGTCAGCCCTGCTTTTTTCCGTTCTTCCCTCACCCGTTCACCAACAAGTGTATAGATATCTTTTACCATTGATACCTCCAGACTTAATTATACAGGCAGGAGTAGTGAATTTACATAATATACTAGAGGAATAACATATTGACTTGTAGTGGGTATTTTTTATAATTTAAGATAAGACTTTAACCGGTGCGCTATGGAACGACAGGGCATGGTTTTGTGGCATATGCCTCTGCACATTGGAAGCCAAGTTTAATGAAAATACTTATTGCGGATGATGACGGCGCTGTGAGGAAAATGATTTTGAAAATTTTGGTATCCGCAGGATATCAAGGGGATGAAGCTTCTGATGCAGAAAAACTCCTTCAATTATGGAAAGAACATCGCCATATGCTTATTATAAGCGACATTGAAATGCCTGGAAAAAACGGAATACAAGTTTGTCTGGAAATTAAAAAATCCGCGCCGGACATGCGCTTTATCCTGATGAGCGGGTCTCCTGAACTTTTGGACAAAGCCATGGCCGCTGGTTTTATACATTTGCTTGGCAAACCATTTACCATTTCCGAATTTATGGAAAAGCTGGATGAAGCGGCAGTCGGTTTCCGTGAGAAACGGAACTTTTCCAGCGCGGATAATAGAAGTCTATAATCGGAAATCCACTACCTTTTTACTGTGACAGCGCGAGAGATTGAGGTGAGGGATGCCGCCGTTGTAAGCTTGCCCCTGCCCGGACGTATGGCAGGAGGGCTCCGATGTCGTAGCAGTCAGTTGGATGCTTATCTTGAGGATATACGGCTTCTGTATGCTGCCCACGAAGATAAAAGGAAGGGCAGGGCAAATCTGTGCGGTTTTAAAAGAAATTCTGATCTATTCTGCAGACGACTCCGCTTTCTTTAACTCCGTCCGCGCGCGTATAAGTCCCGTTCCCGCAGAAAATCTCTATTGATCTGTTGTCCGCCTTGTCCCGCGCTATGGCGCCGGTTATCCGCAGTTTTCCTCCGGGGGGCAGAATGCTTAAAAATTTCCCCGCTTCTTTTCCATAGAATTCGATCGTCCGGAAGACATTTGTATGAGGCGCAAAGTCAATTTTGGATATTACCGGATCGGTCAGCCTTGTCTTGGGCTCCCATGGAAAAAGATCGCCGGTGCCGGGGTTTCCGGGCTCGTAGTTTTTGCGGACTGCGATCGCGCAGAGCGGGTCGAATTCTATCCACTTTTTTTGCTGAACATTATATGTAGCGTCTATACACTGCATGCCTATGTTGTAATCCCGGCTGACTATCAAAAGCATGCGGTCGTGCTGTCCGGCTTCAGGCAAGCCGGGTCTTTTTATGGAAGGAAGCGTTTCCATAAAGGGTCTGAGCGTTTTGCCTTCGAAATACGTTTCCTGTGTGTCGGCGGCCGTCACGGGATTTATTCCGGACACTTCTATGGCTGCTCTCCCTGTGCCAGCGGCATATGTGACGTCTGCTCCGGATGCAAGGACGGTTATAACCAATACAGTGCCTGCTGTTTTAGCGAGTTTCATTTTGTTTCCTAGGGCTAATAAAAGAAATGGGCAGTATAAGATTTGCCAGCGAACGCGGGTCCCAGCGGCCGTGTGCTGGGAAACCTATGACCTATAAAAGAAATGGGCAGTATAGGATTTGCCAGCGAATGCGGGTCCCCGCTGCCGTGTGCTGGGAAACCTATGACCTATAAAAGAAATGGGCAGTATAGGATTTGCCAGCGAATGCGGGTCCCCGCTGCCGTGTGCTGGGAAACCTATGACCTATAAAAGAAATGGGCAGTATAGGATTTGAACCTATGACCCTTCGCGTGTGAGGCGAATGCTCTTCCGCTGAGCTAACTGCCCCTTCTACCGTCCTAGATTCTATCATATTTGAGCCGGCGTATGCGCAGGTGGTGCAATCAGTGGTGCAATTCCGGCATTATCCGGGCCAAGGGAACCCGACATTGCTTCTGCCAGCGCTTCCATTTTTTCAGCCAGATGTTTATCGCTTAAATGAGAGTATCTCAAAGTCATCTGCAGGCTTGCGTGACCGGTATGTGGTGAGTTTTTCTCCCTATGTGTCCTCTCGTCGGTGGTTTCCAACTCTTGCAGAGCCTTTTCATGGCACTCGTCACATAATAAAACATCTCGACACATAACAGTTCGACGAGCTTTCCATTCCCCACGGCAGCTTCCCGGCAGTTTCCCGTCTACAACTCCTGCAGCCAGTCCAGGATTTCCTTGGAAGACTCCGGCTTCTGCGGCTGCAAGGAACTCTCCACATAACTTGGCGGCCCGAACTGCTCCATGATGCGGCGCTTGTGGTTCAAATCGGTGTCGAGGTAGCGACTTGTGGAACTGATTGACGCGTGGCCCAGCCATGATTTTATAACGTTGGGGTCCACGCGCGATTCGAACAGATGAACTGCCGTGGTATGGCGCAAACTGTGAGTGGAAAGGCGTTTACCGACGAGGCTTGGGCATACGCGGGTGGCGAGCCGGAGGTATCTTTTAACAATGGTGCGTATCCCGAAGCGGGTGAAGGCGCCGCCGCGCTGGTTGACGAAGAATCGGCCGGAGGTGGCGAGTACGCCTTTACGGCGGTGGTCGTCGCGGTAGAGCTTGAGCAGTCTGACCGTAGAAGGCCACAGCGGCGTGAGCCTCTGTCGTTGCCCCTTGCCTATAATAGAAACGGTTCTATTGGCGAAATCGAACCAGCCGTCACGCGCATCAGCGGCCTCATGGGCGCGCGCGCCGGTGTTGTAGAGAAAAGTCAGGATGGCCAGATCACGCATTCCGTCCGCCCTGGTTGTTTGCGGCTGTGCGAGCAATGCTTCCAGTTCCTTGCGGTCGAGCGACCCCGCCGCTTTGGGATGGACACGTTTGGCCGGAATGGCGAAGATGCGCTGGGCCTGCCGCTCGATGGCCGGGACATGGAGGGAGAGATACTTGAAGAAGCACTGGATTGCGGCCAGGCGCAGATTCCGGCTCTGTGCGCAGTTGCCCCGGCCGCCGACAGGGTCCTCCAGGTGGCGCAGGAAGGCGAGAATGGTCTTTGCGTCGAGATCTTGTACGGACAAGGGCTTCGCGCTTCGTCTTTTGGAGCCGAGATAGGCGAGCAGGAGCTTGAATGTGTCGCGGTAGCTCTTGATCGTATTTGGGCTGACCGACCTCTGGTCCCGAAGATAAACGTGGAAGAAGTCCCGTAACCGATGGTCGAGATGGGTGTTCATGGTTTACTGATGGCGCGTTTAAGCGCCTTATCAGCGACAGCCTCAAAGCCGCTCTGGAAGCGCCGATCTCCTTCCCGTAGCAAGGCCTGTGTGATGGTGAGGTAGACCTGTGTGTTTTCGATATTGACATGGCCCATGTAGGTGGACAGGAGCGGAAGCTTGTTGAGAATGTCGTGGCCCTCCTGGTACCACTTATAGAGCCGGTGGACGGCGAAGGTATGGCGCAGGTCGTGCAGTCGCGGCCTGCCGCGACCAGACTTAGCCATGCCGCAGTGCGCCAGAAGGAGTTGAAAGCGTTGGTAGATGCCGGACTTGCTGTATTTTCCTCCGGGATTGCGGAAGAAAGGTTCCTGCGGCTTAGCGGATGAATAGGATTTCTTGCGACGCGATAGATATGCGCGTAGTTTTTGCGCGATAGCGGGCGAGAACGGGACCAAACGCTCCTTATGGAATTTTGTCCGCCAAAGCGAGAGGGTCCCCTGCTCGAAATCTACGTCCTCTATTTTGAGATTGATAGCTTCGCTGAGCCTGAGACTGCAGGCATAGAGGAGCAAAACGAGAGTTTCCATTGTCCAGCCCGTGAGGCGGTTGGGGTAGCGACGCTGGAGAGCGTGGGACGCCTCGATTATCCGATGGATCTCCTGGAGCGTGTAGATGTGAGGTTTGTAGGTCTTCTGCCGCAGGTACGGGATGCGCTGGGCCGGGTTGTCTGGAAGCTCGCCCATGCGCACAAGATAGTTGAGGAAGCCTCTGGCGAAACGGAGATTGGCGTTCTTAGTCTGCCGGAACGCCCGCACAATTGGCAGCAGGCAGGCTTTAGGAGGCGGCTATCCTGCGCGCAAGCGAGGTATTTGCGTATCTGTTTGTCTATGGACATGGATAGCAATCACCATTTGAGCCAGAGTTCGCTGCTTCGTTATCATGTCCTTTGGGACAGACTTGGCCTTCCAGTGCTGAACGCTGAAGTTTTTATCCTCTTCCGCTTCAGAACTTTAGTATAACAGCCATCGGCTTCATTTCCAGCCGGCAGTTCCGCATTTATTATCAAGAATCTTCTGCACGTTTTTACTGGTGGTCTCGGTTTCTTCAAACACTTCTTCCACAATTTCCTTAAGTCGCAGTGGGTCCTTTACGCCTCGGCGAAGCAAAAGCTTCACTTTTTCAATCCCAAATTTTTCATACCAGTATCGCATCACGATCTGAGCCAGACCGTACACATTTTCTTCTCTAAGATGCGCCTGAAAAAAATTACTTCCGTTCAGATAGTAGGGGATCCCAGTCTTAAGCAGAACTCTAATCTTTTCGCACTTTTCACCGTCTGGAACAAGATCACTGGAACCAAAAGCAGTGGCGAGGCCCTCGTCTATAAAAGGCCCGACGTAGCCAATTTCAAGGGCGAATACATGCGCAAGTTCATGAGTATGTTCCAGACAATTAACGGCTTTTATCATCCGATAGCGGGCGTTCCCGGCACCCTTGTCTGTTTCACCTATCACGCGTGCTGCAATCTCAGCATTGTCCGGGGACGAGTAATAATCCAGCTCCGGCATGGAATAACCGAATATTTTTTCAAGCTCGTTGGATTTTTCCACGAGCACCGATGCTTTCCGCATCTCTTCTGCGGTTAAAGGCACGGTGGTGTGAAAGCGTATGTTCCCAATCTTTTCCGACACCCATCCGGCCGTTAATTTTTCCAGAACCCGCCTCTCGTCCAAAGTCAGTCTCCACCTGCCGGAGGCCTCGTCTTTTTTTACCGCCAGCCATGGTCTGAATCTCCCGAGAGAGAAAACTATCCTACCCAGGTCTTTTACAAACAACTCCACCCTTTCCACCTTAAAATCGTTCACCACGCCGGAACCTGGCGGCACGGTATTGAGGAAAAAAGCATAATATCTTTCCTCAACCATGCTCTTCAACCCTTCCGTTCCGGAAGTTTTGTACTCTTCCCAGAATCCCGCTATCTCAGATTCACGATGTTTATCCATAGATACACATCCTCCCAAAAAGCACAACCCTGCAACAGCAAGGACGGAGGCAATTTGACCTTTTAGAGTTTGTGCCATTTTCGCTAAATGCATTTTCGAGCCTTTCTTAGTTTACAATTTTTATGCGCGAAAAGGAGATGTGTCTAAAAAAATTGCCCGACGGTATGAAGACGTAATTTTTAAAAGAGAGAAGAATTTTCGGCGCGTGGGTGAGCGCTTCGGTAGACCTTAATGATGTGCTGGGGACTCACATGTAGGTAAATGGCTGTCGTCGAGAGGTGGCGATGGCCAAGCATTTCTTGCAGGGATCGCAGGTCCGCCCCATGTTGAAGCATGTGGCTGGCGAAGCAATGCCGAAGAAGATGCGGGTGGACGGACTTATTCAGGCCGGCGCTCTTTGCGTAAAGCTTTACGCGATGCCAAAAGGAACTCCGATTTAAGGGACGACCCTGGCGGGTCAGAAACAGAACCCGCTCCGTCCCATTAGGAAACCTCTTGACCCTTTCCTCCATGTAGCGGACAATGGCTTCCTGCGCTTTCTGGCCGATGGGTACAAGCCTTGTCCGGCCTCCCTTGCCGTGGATGCGGGCATATCCTTCCGCAAAATGGATTTGGTTTTCCTGAAGATTAAGAATGGGAAGGGGGACGTAGCTTTGATTCTTGAATATTTAAAACTGCCTTCAGCGGATTAAAAGATTTTAGCAGGCCAAGGAAAACAACTAAAAATAAGCTGCCACGTGGTTTCTTTGCCGACCGTTGCATAACGCTGAAACCAATTCGATGAATGGAACCCGGTAAGCCGTGTGCGGGAAAACCGCCTGCACGGTTTGACGAGGGGAGGAGGCTTAGCCTTCTTCTACTCTACTAGTTCAGGGTAGATTTATCGTATTCCCAAGACCACAGGCAGGTTGACTATAAATTCCTCAAACGGCCGGACCTCAATGCCGTTATGATACTCCTTGCTGTCCACTCCGCATGCCAGAAAACATTTTGCCTGCGGATAGTCCGCCTTAAACAATTTTAAGCCGGTCATTAGATCATTTTTTACGCGATGAGACCGCTTAACTTCAATGGCGATAAAAGTGTTTTTTCCGTAAATCACAAAATCCACCTCAGCGCCTAAAGATGTTTTCCAGTAATAAATGGTCAGATCCAGGCCGAAGTAATCGTTGAGCGCGGTAATTTCCTGTAAAAGCAGCGTTTCAAGCGCGGCGTCGTTTATTTCCTCAGGTGTGTCCAGCGGTCCCACCGGGCGCAGTGTGCGGTATATGCCGGCGTCAAAAAAGAAAAACTTATCTCCGGTTACAAGCCGTCTTTTGGCGCGCCGCGTAAAAGGCGGAATTCTGGCGCCGACCAAAAGATCTTCGGTGATCTGAAAATATCCCTCAACGGTCTTTCTGTCGATCCCAACTTCGCGGGCAATTTCCGTTGAGTTGACCGCGCCCGCCTGTGAAAAGCTGGCGACTTCCAAAAATCTTGAAAACGAAGCGATTGACCGCGTAATTCCTTCCTGCAAAACTTCTTCCCGCAGATAGGTTTTAATATAGGACGACAGATAGGCGTCTTTGTCTTTGGCCTTAAATATATAAGGTAGGTGCCCGAATTTCAGCGATTGTTTTAAGTTGAAGTCTCTTCCAAGCTCCATCACGGTAAGCGGGTGAAAATGATAGGTTAATGCTCTTCCCGCAAGCAGATTAACGCCTTTTCTTCTTAGCGTGCGCGCGCTTGAGCCTGTAAGCACGAAAGAAATACCCTTTTCTTCAATAAGCCTGTGAACTTCGTTAAGCAGGGCGGGAATGCGCTGGATTTCATCAATAACAACTCTGCCGGTATGATCGGGAGGAATAAAGCTTTCAAGCCGCTCGGGCGCGGCCAATAATTTTGTGTATGACTGTGACTTAAGCAGGTCGATAAAAACGGCTTTAGGGAACACTGTTTTAAGCCATGTGGTTTTGCCTGTGGCGCGCGGGCCGAAAAGAAAAAAACTCTGTTGGGAGTCCAGATATCGCTTTACAATTCGAGTATACATATGGACATTTTACATTACAAAACGGGGAATAGCAATACCGGCCGGACAGGGGGGGGACGTAGCTTTGATTCTTGAATATTTGGAACTACATAGAAAAATTAAAAAATTTTTGCCATTGCGCTCGGTTCAATGCTTGTTTATTTCGTCTTCAGGCCGCGGTCAACACATGCCAATGAAGACCGTATAAATGAATCTGCTGGCGCAATTTTTAGCGCGTTTTCAAGAATGTTTATTGCTTCGGCGTTTCTTCCCAGTTCCTGAAGAACTATGGAAGCATTGAGGCAGGATATGGTGGAGTATTGTGTGTTGAAAAAATTTTTATATGATTCAACTGCGAAACCGTGCCTCTTTTTACGAGTCTAACTTTTTCGGGTTAAGAGTAAAAGCGAAGCCGTGCGATGAAAGCACACGGCTTCGCTTTTACAATTACCGGGGACTATCTACAACGGAAGGAGGCACAAAAACCGCTGTAAAATCCCCAGTGCTAAAATTTATGTTTTACTTTAAACGTATAAAATCTGGATGGTTCCTTGGCTTTCAGCATAATCCTTTTTTATCCTTTTTGCCCCGCTTAATTTTTCGCGGATGTACCCGAGGAAATCGTCGATCCGGCGCTGGCCTTCAAGGTAATATGCCGCGGACGAGGATTTCCTAAATCCTATGCGTATCCCCATTCCCCTTTTTTTAACTATTTTAAACATATCTTCGTCCGTTCGGTCGTCTCCGAGCACCACGGGATACGGAAATCCCAGTTCCTTCATAAGATGCGAAAGGGCTTTGCCTTTATCCCATGAGATATCGGGCACGGCT
>CAZFMJ010000007.1:0-58928 GCA_964520045.1 uncultured Elusimicrobiales bacterium
GCTCCCGAAAACGAGGCGCTTGCGATTTTAATATCAGAACAGCCTGAAATACCGGCATATTCAAATATGGTGTCTTTGCCGCTTCCTATCAACTGCCTGCCGGAGACGAAAATTTTTACCCTGCCGTAATTTCCGGGGCCGAGCTTTATCGTATCTCCGGGAGAAGATTTTAACAGGGCGGCTTCAAGGGTCTTGAAATCGCCCCCGCCGTTTTTATCCACGGAAATGTTTTTCGGCGTATCGGAAAACATGAAAATATTAAGGGGCTGGGTCAGCGCGAAAAATCCGCCGTCGAGCAGGCGCATTTTATAAAGTATTTTCTTTGAAAATTTTTTAAGTTCCCTGTACCTCAATATTTCCACCAAAACGGCGTCTCCCGACTTGCTTCTGCTTAAAATCGCGTCTATGTCCCGTGTGGACATGGCGCGCGTCCGCATGCCGTTTATTTTGTCGATATACCATTGTATGCCGGAAGACGAATCCTTTACATAATATTTATAAAGCGGATTTTCCGCGTCCATATGGGCGACAAGAGGCATATCCGCCGGCGGTTCCCGGCGTTTTGAGCTTTCGCTCGTAAGCCGTTGGTCAGACAGCGCATTAACGCCTATTTTAGGCGCGCCCGCCGTAAGCGGCACATATGCGCTTCTTACCGCGCCCTCTCCCCAGATTTCCAGATGCATGGTAGTTCCGGCGGGCAGTCCCCGTATCTGTTCAATGCCCGAGCATTCTTTGCCGTTTATTTTCGTAAGGATTTCACCCGGCAGAAATAAGGCATTGGTAAAGGCTGTTTTTTCGTCAACACCGTAAATGAGACAGCCCCGCGCCTCAGCCGGTATTTTAAGGTCCTCTCTTATTTCCGGAGTAATGGCTATTAATTCAAAAGGAATATGCCCGGGCAGGAAAATATTTTTTTGTTTGTTTATAACCGACACCCTCGGAACCTTTCGGAAAATATTTAAAACGGAGCACCCGGAAAAAACCGCCGGTATTAAGATGATAACCGCAATTCTTTTAAATATGTTCATATTCTTTCTCCTTTGGGTTCCTTCCCGCGTAAGCGGGAAGGAACAGTTGCCCAGCGGCCCAGACACCCAGAAACACAGCCTCTTCTGTTCCTATTTAAATGAAAGAACGGATTCAAGCAGGCTTAGGGGGTCTTCGAAAATTCCGTTTATCCTGAAGCCGTCGCCGAGTTTTGAAGGCAGGAAGACGATATTGTCTTTGAACCGTTCGTTCCATGCCGTTACGGCCGACGGGGGGATAACCGCTCCCTGCCCGAAAAAAATTTCAATGCCCTGCTCCGTCTGGTTTACAAGTCTTATTCCCATAGAGGCGCATTTTTTTCTGGTCTCGATAAGGCGCGCCGTATTCTTCAGCGGCTGGGGCGCCGGTCCGCAGAGGTCTTCGATCTCCGCAAGTATGCTTTTAAGCCCCGAGGCGTCCGCATTGAGGAATTTTTTGTAATAATTGAGCCGTTCCTGTTCGTCGGGAAGATACTGCTCCGGTATGAAAGCCGGAATTTTCAGGTCGACGGCGGTTTCCGGCTCCATGGTCCGGGCGGTTTTTCCCTTAAGCCTGTCTATTTCTTCGGCCAGAAGCTCGCAGTACATGCTTAAGCCCACTTCCGCAAGAAAGCCGTGCTGGCGCACTCCCAGAAGTTCGCCCGCCCCGCGTATTTCCATGTCGCGCATGGCCAGTCTGAACCCGGAGCCTAATTCTCCGAATTCCTGAAGCGCCGACAGTCTTTTCACCGCGTTTTCGGACATTTTCCTGGTTTTATCGGTTTCTTCCGCATCGGGATCGATCCATTCGTCATCTCTTAAGCTCCGCCTTTTCCTTTGACCGCGTTCCGGATGTCCGCCGTCCTTCTTAAGCCATGGGGGATAAAAAAGCCAGCAGTAGGCTTTCTGCTTTTCCCGTCCTATTCTTCCCCTCAGCTGATAAAGCTGGGCAAGGCCGAATTCATGGGCATTTTCTATTATAATGGTGTTTACCGAAGGTATGTCCAGCCCCGATTCTATTATTGTGGAAGCAAGGAGCACATCGTATTTTTTGCCGAAAAAATCCCACATCGCGTTTTCAAGTCTGCCGGATTCCATCTGTCCGTGCGCCATCACGAATTTAACTTCAGGCATGGCGCGCGAAAGGAACGCCAGCCTTGCGGGCAGAGTCCTGACCCTGTTGTGCACGTAATATACCTGTCCGCCGCGCTCAAGCTCCGCGCGCACCGCGGATACGGCGGTATCCTCGTTCCACGGCATTACAAAAGTTGAAATCGGAAGCCTGCCCGATGGGGGGCTTTCAATAACGGACATATCCCGCAGGTTTGACAGGGTTTGATAGAGAGTGCGGGGAATCGGGGTGGCCGAAAGCAGAAGCATGTGCACGTCTTTTGCCAGTATTTTGAGCTTTTCCTTGTCTTTTACCCCGAAGCGGTGCTCTTCGTCCACTATGACAAGCCCTATATTTTTAAATTTTATATCCTTCTGGAGCAGGCGGTGGGTGCCGATAGCTATATCGGCGATCCCGGCTGAAATATTGTCTATGATCTTTTTCTGTTCGGATTTTGTCTGGAAGCGGGATAATACCGCGATATTAAGCGGAAAGCCGGAAAATCTTTCGGTGAATGTCCTGTGGTGCTGGTCGGCTAGTATGGTGGTGGGGACAAGCACCGCCGTTTGTTTTCCTCCTAAGGCGCATCTTAAAGCCGCCCGCATGGCCACTTCCGTCTTTCCGAATCCCACGTCGCCCACCACGATTCTCTCCATCGGTTTGGAGGCGGACATGTCTTTGAGCACATTTTCAATGGCGTTTTTCTGGTCGGGAGTTTCTTCGTAGGGAAAGGAATCTGCGAATTCATTTTCAATATGGCTTTCGCCGGACAGGGCGGGCCCTTTTGAAAGGGCGCGTTCGGCTTCAATCCGGAGAAGCTCTTTTGCCACATTCTCGATTCCGGAGCGCACCCTGCCTTTTATCTGCGACCAGCCTTTGGTGTCCATTTTAGACAGGCGCGGAGCCTTTCCTTCCGAGCCTATGTATTTCTGGACTTTTTTAAATTCATACAGCGGAACAAAAAGCTTGTCCCCTCCTTTATACTCAATATGCAGGCAGTCGGTTTCTTCGCAGGCGCTTGGGATGTCCGAACCCGAGATAACCGACATGTGGCTGATGAAATCCGATTCCGGGGATACCTTTTTTAAGCCCTGATACCTTCCGATGCCGTAATCTTCATGCACCACATAGTCGCCGTTTTTGAGATCGTTCCAGCGGTAGCGTTTTGCCCCCGAGTCGCGGTATTTCCAAAAGGAGGCGCGTTTGTAGCTTCGGCCCAGTATTTCGCCGGATGCGATAACCGCAAGTTTTGTTTCCGCGCTGTAAAACCCCTGCGCGATTCTTCCGATTGCGAATTCGCATATGTTCGTGATTTTTGCGCCGTCAAAGAGCTCTATAAGCCGTTCTTCTTCTCCCGTGTTAAGGCAGAAAATTATTATTCTGAACCCTTTTTCCTTCAACCGCAGAGCTTCTTTTTCCAAGAGGGAAACATCGGCGTTAAACCGTATGTTCGAGCAGATTTTACTGTCAAGAGTTTGTTCCGAATCCGGGCTTATCGCGGTTATGAATGAGAAGCCGTCGGGCAGCGGCCCAGTCAGAACAGAGGGTTGCAAGTCACTAGTCACCATGTCACCAGTCGGGGGAAAGTCACCAGATACAGGATTAGTCACCAAGTCACCAGTCAGGGGAAAGTCACCAGACACGGAATTAGTCACCAAGTCACCAGTTACAGAGTCACTAGACGATAAAGAGTCACCAGTTGCCAGTCTCCGGTCTTTAGTTTGACTTGTTTTTTTGTTCTGTCTGGTGACATGGGCCGCTGGTGACTGGTGACTTCTGAATTGCTGTCCAGCTGTCCCGTCGTCCCGCTGGCTGGTGTCGTCGTTTGCAAGGAAGGAGAAGGAGCCGTCAAGCCAATCTCTAAGCGAGGCTTCGCCCTTTTTCATCTTTGCCGGTAAAATCGTCACATCATGGACCGGCAGGTCTGTGCGCTGTGTCGGTATGTCGAAGATGCGTCCGCTTTCAAATACGTCTCCCGAAAAAAATAGCCTTACCGGCTTCATCGGTTCAAGGCAGAAAATATCGATTATGGAACCCCGCACGGCATACTCGCCGGGGCTTTCCACAAAATCGGAACGCTCGTAGCCGGCGTTTTCCAAAACCGACAGAAGACCGGCGCGTTTGTAAGCCGTGCCCGTGCGCAGGTCCATTTTAGCCTGAGCATATGTCTGCGGTGAAAAAATTTTTTCCCGCAGGCTGGCATAAGTGGCCAGAATTATAAATTTGTCCGCGTCTTTATTGTTAAGCAGGCGGTCGAGAGTGATGGAGCGGGACCATTGGTCTTCGCCGAAAACAAGGGTTTCTATCCCTTTTGCCTCCGGCAGAACCTTTATCATGGAATCCAGAGAATCCTGAAAGTCGGAAATAAATTCTTCCCGCTGCGCCGCAAAAAGCAGATTTCTCCCGTTTTCATAAACAAACCGGACCGAGAAATAAGCCTTTGCGCCTATCGTAGGCAGTCCGCAGATATATTTTGGAAGAGAAGGATCATCAGGCATATTTAATTTATATTGTATATTTTATAAAAGCATATGGGTTTGTCCAAATGATATAATTTATATTCAAAATCAGACAGAATGCGGATGTATGTGATGAACGTGGATAATTACCAACATTCGAAAAAAAACGAAGACTAACCGCAAAGAACGCAAAGTAAACGCAAAGGACACGGAGTGAATCCGATGGAGATGACGGAAAACGCATTGTCCAACCAAGTCATTGGCATGGCGATGAAAGTACATTCCGCCCTTGGCCCAGGCTTATTGGAAAGCGCGTATAAAGAATGCTGCTACTATATACTCACAAAAAGCGGCCTATGTGTGGAGAAAGAAAAGCCCGTTCCGCTGGTGTTTGAGGATGTGAAACTTGATTGTGGCTATCGTATGGATCTCCTCGTAGAAAACCGGTTGGTGATTGAAGTTAAATCGGTGGAAGCGCTGACTGATGTTCATCTGGCGCAGGTATTGACCTATTTGAAAATCGGAAATTATAAGCTTGGGTTATTGATGAATTTTAATGTTGTAAGACTGAAAGACGGAATAAAACGTGTTGTTAATGGTTTGTAACTTTTGCGTTCTTAGCGTAAATACTTTGCGTTCTTTGCGGTTATTTTTTTTGATTTATCGCTTATGGATAAATGGATTGAGATAAACCTTGGGGCGGTGCGCGGCAATGTGCGGAAAATAAAGGAAAAGCTTTCGCCGTCCGCTTTTTTAACGGCTGTGGTGAAAGCCGACGGCTACGGGCATGGGGCCGCGGAAATAGCCGGAGTCGCCGTTGAGGAAGGGGCATATGCTTTGGGAGTCTTCGGCATAGACGAGGCGGTCGCATTAAGAAATGCCGGAATAAAAGGCCTTATTTTTTTACTGCGTCCCCAGCTGCCGGGGGATGCCGCCGAAATAGTGAGGAACCGGCTCATTCCTGCGGCAGACTCCGTTGATTTTATCGCGGCTCTTAACAAAGCCGCGGGAAAATATTTTTACCGGAAATCATCCATGTCTTCCCGTTTTCCGCTTTATCCGTATCATCTGGACATCGACTTCGGGCTGGGAAGATGGGGGATAAATCCGTCCGAAACAAAGAATTTTTTATGCTCCGCCGGCAAATTCAGGAACGTACGGCTGGGCGGGGTGTCCACCCACCTTGACTATGTGCCTGGTAAAAATGCGGTGGAAGCCGAGGAAAAACTTTTAAAATTTAAGCGCTGCTGCGGTACCGTCAAAAGTTTTTATCCGGATGCCGTGTGCCATGCGGCAAACAGCTCGATTTTTATGGATTTTCCGCATTGGCATATGGATATGGCCAGAATAGGCAATCTGATGTACGGAATACATCCGGCCGCGGCTCACGGACAGCCGGTTAAAGCGGAACTGGCCGGATTTAAAAACCCGTGGAAGTTTCGCGCGAAAATAATTTCCGTCAAAACGGTTTCAAAAGGGGTTTCGATCGGCTATGCAAGCGAATACATAGCTCCGAAAAGAATGAAAATAGCCGCCGTGGCGGCCGGATATTCCGACGGAATAACAATGGAGCCCGCCGAGAGGTTTATAAGACTCGGCGGGGCGTTCCAGTACTGGGGTATGATACGGGGAAGACAGGCGCCTTTTATAGGCAGGTGCGCGATTTCGCATACGCTTTTGGACGTGACAAAAGTTCCCGGCGCTAAAGCGGGAGATATCGTTCAGCTTCCCCTGCGCAGAACCGCCGCAAGCCGGGGAATACCGAGGATTTATATACGGTAACGGCGAAGAAATTTTTACCGCAGACCCATTCCTTCCTCAAAGGCATTGAGAATGGGTCAGTCCAAACTCATTGCTTCTGAGGAAGGTTTGGACAGAGACGCGGAGGGCGCAGAGAAGCAACTGAGCGGTAGATGGTGAAATAAAAACAGATATAAAATTTCTCTGCTTATTTTTTTCCGTCTACCGTTTACCGTCTTCCATCTCCCTTAATAATTACGGAGGAAGAGGAGTCAATACTTTATGTCTTTGAGCCTTAAAACCAGATTTTTTCTTGCGGCGCTGTTTGCGGCCTGCCTTATGGCCGGCTACTCCGCGATCATACTGCGCGGAAATAACACGATGGACAGCCTTCTTAAAGAGAATCTGCCCAGGAGCCTTTCGGTTCTTCATGCCGCGGTTGAATTAAAGCATGCCGTTGTGTTTTACGACGATCTTATTTTCCGCTATATCACCACTTCGGACGCCCTTCTTCTTGAGGAAAGCATAAGGGCGAGAGAAAAAGCCAACCGTTATATTTCCGACTTAAAAAAACTTGAGCCGGGTCCGGTGGTCACCGAACTTCTTGACGAGCTGGGACGCGAAAGCAATGCCTATTTCAATGACGCCCAGAAGCTTATTTCAGCGGCTCCCAGTTCGGCTGTTCCCAGCGAGAAAGAATCGATACTCAAGATGATAGAATGGGCGCGCTCCGTCCCGCGCCAGCAGACCGCTCTTTCGATTCTTTCTTCCTCGGGCAGGGCGCGGCTTACCCGTCTTTATTCGCTTTGCGACAGGCTGGGAGATTTAAGCAGGCAGAATATCCAAAATGTGCAGATGCAGGCGGAAAAAATGTCCAGGTCCGGACGCGATATGGCCGTATGGGCCGGAGGGGCGGTGATAACGGGCGGGTTCGGCATAGCGGTCATTCTGGCTATTTCAGTGCTTGCCCCGTTAAGGGGCCTTTTGGGCGGAATAAAAAGGATTATCGACGGCGACCTTTCCTTTGAGATCCCGCCGAAAGGGGACGACGAGATAGGAAGGCTTACCAACGCCTTCAATACCATGACGCGCAAGCTTAAAGAAAAGGAAGACCAGCTGGTAAGGGAGACTATAACCGACGCTTTGACGGGCGCTTATAATTTCAAGTATTTCCAGGAGGTTCTGAAAAGCGAGGTGGAGAGGGCGAAAAGATACAAGCGGCCTCTTTCCGTTCTGATGCTGGATATCGATCATTTTAAAAAATTCAACGACTCTCACGGCCATGAAATGGGCAATGTGCTTCTGAAAAATCTTGTGCTCATTTTAAAGGAAAATATCAGGCCTTCCGATGTTTTCGCGCGCTACGGCGGAGAGGAGTTTGTTGTACTTCTTCCCGACACGGATTCGGCGCAGGGCAAAGGCGTGGCTGAAAGGATCAGAGCCGCGGCTTCAGGGAGCGAATTCCCCGGGCAGGAAACCCAGCCTGGCGGAGTCGTTACGGTTTCAATAGGCGGTTCGACTTCTCCCATTCCGCCTATTTCAGCCAAGGACATCGTGCAGAAAGCGGACAAAGCTCTTTATCAGGCCAAAAACGAAGGCAGAAACCGCGTAATCTGGGAAGGGACCCATGGAAAATAACGGAAAAGGAATAATATGAAACTTACGATCATCGACTGGGCCGTGATAGCGGCTTATTTCGCGGTAAATCTGCTTATCGGCTTATATTACAGGAAGCGCGCCACTAAATCCACCGAGGAATTTTTTGCGGGAGGACGCAATGTCTCATGGTGGCTTGCCGGCACCAGTATGGTGGCAACGACTTTCGCGGCGGATACTCCGCTGGCCGTGACGGGGCTTGTGGCCTCTTACGGAATAGCGGGCAACTGGCTGTGGTGGAACATGCTTATGAGCAGTATGCTCACGGTTTTTTTCTTTGCGAGGCTGTGGAGGCGGTCGGGAGTTCTTACGGATGTGGAGTTTGCCGAAATCCGCTACGGCGGTTCTCCGGCGGCTTTTCTCAGGGGGTTTCGGGCGCTTTATCTCGGCCTCCCCATAAACTGCATAATACTCGGCTGGGTGAATCTCGCAATGGTGAAAATCCTCATGATGATATTCAATTTCACGGATATCACCGTGATGGGAGTGGCGCTGAGCCCTAAAATACAGGCTTTGCTTGTGGTTTTTGCCATGATGTTTATAACGGCGTCCATTTCCACTCTTTCAGGGCTTTGGGGCGTGCTTGTGACCGATCTATTCCAATTTGTTCTTAAGATGGGAATGGTGATCGTGCTTGCCTATTATTCGGTGAAAGCCGTCGGCGGCATGGATGTTATGATCGAAAAACTGGCGCTCTTGAGCGCGGGCAAAGGGGGCGGCTCCATAATTTCTTTCACTCCGGATATCGGCTCCGTCTGGATGCCGATGATAACCTTTTTTGTTTATATCGCCGTAACATGGTGGGCCACATGGTATCCCGGGGCGGAGCCCGGCGGAGGGGGATATATAGCGCAGAGAATTTTCTGCGCGAAGGACGAAAAACATTCCCTGCTTGCCACCTTGTGGTTCAGTATCGCGCATTATGCCGTAAGACCGTGGCCGTGGATACTTACGGCATTGGCCTCTCTTGTGCTTTATCCGACTCTCGCCGATAAGGAATCGGGATTTATAATGACGATAGTAGACCCCAAGGTTTTTCCCGTCGCTTTGAGGGGCGTGATGATAGCGGCTTTCGCGGCTGCGTATATGTCTACTATAGCTACCCAGCTTAATTGGGGGGCGTCATACATTGTAAACGACTTTTACAGAAGATTTCTTGTGAAAGGGCGCGACGAGAAGCATTATGTCGGCATATCGCAGTGGGCGACTCTTTTCCTTATGATAGTATCCTGCATAGTGACGTACTATCAGACCTCGATATCCGGCGCTTGGAAATTTCTTATGGCCGTGGGCGCCGGCACCGGAAGCGTTTTCATACTGCGCTGGTTCTGGTGGCGCATAAACGCATGGAGCGAAGTTTCCGCCATGGGGGCGTCGTTTGCCGTTTCGCTGGTTATGATGTATGTTTTTAATTTTAACACCGACGATCCGAGGCAGTTCGCCTATTCGGTGCTTATCACGGTCGCGTGTTCCACCGTAACATGGCTTGCCGTGACTTTTATCGCCGGCCCGGAAGAAAAGGAGAAGCTTTTGTCGTTTTACAGGAAAGTCAGGCCCAGTCCCATGCTGTGGGGGCCGATAGCGAAAGAGGCTGTCGACGTTAAATCAAAGCGCGACGAAATGAATAATCTGCTGGATTTTGCGGCTGGATGCGTGATGATATATATGGCGCTTTTCGGAGTGGGCAAGATCATTTTCGGCCAGACCGGAACCGGACTGATTTTTCTCGCAGTTTCGGCCTGCTCCGCGGGAGTGGTTTACTGGGACTTAAACCGCAGAGGCTGGAAAGTTATTGATTGAAAGAAGACGGTAGACGGCTAACTGGGGAGAAGAGGCGGGACAGCAATTAAGAAGTCACCAAGTCACCAGCCATCCCAAACTTTCAGGTTAATTGGGGTGGCCCATTCTCAAGGCTTTAATGGAAAGAATGGACCGTCTACTATCTACCGTTCCCTTGATTATTTCAATGAAAATCTGCTTCCAAGCATAACATAGCTTTCTTTTTGGTCGGCGGACACCACCCTGATATAATACTGGTATTGAATCGTCGTTGTTTTCTTTACCGCCGCTTTTTCCTCTTCGGTGAGCGTTCTGAGATAGCCGAAATATTTTCCGCGGAAGTTGACAAGCTGTCCGTTGAGCATCACTTCAGGGCTTATATTCAGCGGGCCCATATCCTCTATGGTTATGTGCGGAACGCGGAATGTCCACTTATTTTCGGCGCAGTACACCGCCAGATTGGCGTCTCCCGAAGGCGAGGGGAAATATTCCCGCAGTTCGCGGTTTACGTAAAAATGCACGCATTTAAGCTCTTCCGGCGTGATACCGCCGGTAAGTTTGTTCCTGCGCAGGCGGAACCCGCAAGTCCGAGTAGAAACACGATTGTAATTGTTTTCATTTTATCCCCCGTTAGATTTTAATCTGAATTTTGACGGCGCTGTGATCCATGCAATCTGCTGAATAAATAATATCACGGAATCCATTTTGCCGCATGAGTCTTTGGGGCAGATTTTTCCAGGCCTTAAGCCTGATTGAACTCTGGGAAAAAGGTCCTATGCGTTTTTGCGGGAGACTGCCGGTTATTGTAGAATTTGGAGTAATAGCATGGTGAAATATCTTAATAGGTATTACTATCTGGCGCCTTTGTGGTTTCTGGTGGAGATTATTTTCTGGCCGGGTTTCAGGGCGGGGATAATTTTCGGAAATTCGACGGCGGGGATAGCCGCCTTCTATGCCGTTGAAACGGGAATAGCTGTGGCCGTATACAGGAAATCGCCATATGCTGATTTCAGCGCTTTTGCGGAAAATATGATATACCTTATTTTCGCGTTTAAATACATAATATTTGCTCCGCTGGATATAGCCATGAATTTAGAGTCAAACTCAGCCGGCGCCGGAGCGATGATTGCCGGCTACAGGGCATCTCTGCCGGGCATAATTTTTTCGGCGGCGCATGCGGTGTTTAATCTCAAAAGATTTATAAACGGAGGATTTAAATTGCCGGCGGATGGCGCAGATAAAGAATAATGGCTCTACAGGGTTTAGCATTGGAGCGGGACAGTCATGGAATTGCCCCTCCGCCACGTAGGAAACCCTCCTGTGGCCTCCCATCCGCTATGTGGCTGCGGAGCAACTCCATGCCTGCCCCTTAGTGTTCATGGCAGTGCGATTGATTTACACCGGGAAGCCGGAAGAAACAGAATAATAACCAAAAGTCGAAATCAGAAGTCAGTAGACAGAATTCCGGCTACTCAATGCTCTCTTTAATATTATGGAAGAAAAAAAACAGAAAATACTTTTATATGTAAGTCTGCTTATACGTCTGGCATGGCTTTTACCCGCGAGCTTGTTCGCTTTGTTTTATGTTTTTTTGTTCGCGCAATATGTGTTTATCGCCGTAAAATACGGTCGTTTTGCGATGTTTTTATCTTTCGGCATGGTGGTCAATACCGCGGTCGGAGGCGTGTTCCTCTGGCTTTGCTTTTTGGCATGGCGCAAAACACGGACGCTTTTTAAAGGGGAAATGCGGGTGTCTGCGGGAAAGGTGTTTTTGCAGGGCTTAAGCGTTTTAGTCGGATTTGCCGTAGCCGGGATGATTGTCGTTCCGAAATTCACCGACCTTATGAGATATTCATGTGAAGGTAAAAACAACGGGAATCTGGCGGTCTTGCGGATATCCCTGGATTCTTACAAAGACGCGAATGGAAAATATCCGGAAGATTTACATGCGCTTATCAGCGGCGGCGGCGAGTTAAAACAAATTCCATTTATTTGGGACGTATGGGGGGCCCGTTCCCCGCATCCAAGGACGGCGGAAATAGTTTATTATGACGGCAGAAAAACCGGGGATAGCGGTAAATGGGCGTATGTGAACAACCCTAAAGATTCCGGCTGGGGAAATGTTTACATCGACTGCACGCATACAGACAGCAGGGGAACTGCATGGAGCGGGCATTAATTAAAGAGGGTAGAAGGCAGACGGGAGAAGGTAGACGGTAACCTAAAAACAAAGAAAAGAAACATCTAAGACGAAGATAAGCCGTCTCGCAGTCCAGCTGTCCAGCAGTCCAGCTAACTGCTTAAAATACTGAAGATTTGTTTTGCTTCATGAAGGAACGACAGGTAAAATTCAGGTTTTTGCTGAATATTCGCTTTGTAAATCAGAATCCACTTCCCGCATCCTTCCGCATTCCAGCCTTTGGTCCGGCCTAAAGAAGCTAGTTTTGACGGAGAAAAAAACATTCTTATCGCATTTTCGTCCTTTCCCCGGAGCAGATAATTTTTTGAAAATTCGGGATCTTCGGCAAAATCAATGTCCTGATAGCCGAAAGCGGAAGCTATTTTGTGCAGAATATTTTCCGGCTGGAGATAAAAGTCCGGAAAAATGTACGCTTCGCGGGCAAACGCCGCCACGGTCTGGATGTGGGTTTGTCTGTTTTTACCGCTTCCCGTAGTGTATTTGTATTCAAATGAAAAAAACGGCAGGGAATCAAGATTGCCGGAGAGCGTATTGTAAGTTTTTGAGGAAGAGTTTGAGGAGAAGAAAGACGACGTCTTGCGCGAAAAAAGATTCGAACCCGAAAATTCATATTCCACATTGCGCGGAAGGGATTCGTTGTATGAAAAATTATTTAGCGACGCCAGCTGTATGAGCGCCTGCCGGCGCCGGCGAGCGGAGATTATAGAGTAAAGCGCCGCCGCAATTATGGACAGAATAATGACAGGGATCAGCATCCCCGCCGGAAATGCGCCGCATGACGGCGCTTTAGCGGCGCTGTTTTGCGGGAAAAGGAGCGGTATTAATACCGCTCCCGAAAGCAGTATCGGAAGACGGTTTTGTTTTTTCATAAATTTCCGCCTAAATTTTGATATAATTTAACGTCCGCAGAAGCCGGTTCTTACAATAATAAAAAATTAAGAGCGTTGCGGCAATATTATCCGCTGTCCGGGGGCTGTTGTGCTGCGTTCCAATCCGCATCTTTACGAAATTAATGTCAGGGTATGGATGAGGCAGCTGCGCGAAAAATACGGCGCGGCTCTTACCCTTTCCACTATTCCCGACGAAGAATGGCTGGAGCTCAGACATCTGGGGTTTGATATTATCTGGCTTATGGGCATATGGCAGACAAGCCCAAGGGCTTTGGAGCTTGCCCGCTCAATGCAGTTCCTGCGCGACAGATTCATGAAGTCCTGCCCCGGCGGCAGTATGGATGATATCGCCGCCTCCCCGTATTCAATATACGACTACAAGCTTAATCCCGAACTTGGAACCGAAACCGAACTGGCTTTGGTGCGCGGGAAACTCAACGGAATGGGGATGAAGCTGTTTCTGGATTTTGTCACCAATCACCTTGCCGTAGATCATCACTGCATTAAGATGTGTCCGGATTGTTTCATGCAGGGCGGGCCGGAAGACGTCAAGGCTCATCCCGACTGGTTTTTTGAGGCCGAACTGGAAGGCAGAAAAATCTATCACGCATACGGAAGGGATCCCAATTTTCCGCCGTGGATGGATACCGCCCAGCTTAATTATTTCCATTCCAAAACAAGGCAGGAAATGATAAAAAACCTTCTTAATGTCGCCGAAGTCTGCGACGGGGTGCGCTGCGATATGGTCATGCTTACGCTCAATGACGTGCATGAGGGCACATGGGGCTGGCTGCTTGAAAAAAACGGTTTTAAACGGCCCGAAAGGGAGTTCTGGGAAGAAGCCATATCCGCGGTAAAGGACAAGCATCCGCATTTCACCTTTTTGGCGGAAGTTTATTGGGGGCTGGAGTGGCAGCTTCAGCAGATGGGCTTTGATTATACCTACGATAAAGTCATCTATGACAGGCTGCGGTCTATGGCGTCTTCAGAGATAAAAGGCCATCTGCGCGCGGAAAAACTTTACCAAAAGCGTTCCGCCAGATTTATCGAAAATCACGATGAAGAGCCCGCCGTTACGGCGTTCGGAAGGGACAAATCAATGGCCGCCGCCGTGGCTGTGTCCACGCTGCGCGGAATGAGATTTTTTTATGACGGCCAGCTTAACGGAATTAATATAAGAAGATGGGTGCAGTTCCTCTGTCTTCCCCCGGGCGGAGATCCCGCTATACGCAAGTTTTACGAGAAGCTCCTGAAAATAATAGACCATCCCGCTTTTCACGGAGGGGAATGGACGATGCTTGAACCCAGGCCCGCCGCGCAGGGCGACGATACCAACCGCAATTTTCTCTGCTGGACGTGGAATCAGCGCAGGACGCAGAAGCTTGTGGTTATAAATTATTCCGATTCATGGTCGCGCTGCAAGGTTCCCATGACGGCCGGTTCCGCGGGTAAATCCCTTACGATATTCGACGAGCTTTCAGAGAGATTTTTTTCATTTCCTTCGGAAGAAATCAGGCGCGACGGCCTGCTTGTGGAGCTCCCGCCGTACGGCTCTCATATCTTCGATATGGAATTATAGGGGGCATATTATTTCGTTGCGGCCCCCAAGGAGGAGTTTTGGACTACGGCATACTTGTAATAAATCCCGGTTCCACTTCCGACGAAATAAGCTTCTTTAAAGGGGATACCGCAGTGTTTCACAAAGTAGTGCGGTATAATCCCGACGACCTTAAACCATTTGAAAAACAGAAGGTAACCGCCCAATATCAATTTAGGGAAAATTTAGTCATAAAAGCGCTTAAAGAAAACAGCATAGAATTATCCGAAATTCAGGCGGTAATCGGCAGGGGGGGGCTTTTAAAGCCTATGCCCGGCGGAACATACGCGGTTACCGCAAAAATGGCGGAGGACCTGCGCAACGGGGTTATGGGCGATCATCCCTCAAATCTCGGCGGACTTCTGGCCCGGGAAATAGCGGGATTGTGCGGGGCTAAGCCTTTTATCGCCGATCCCGTGGTTGTGGATGAAATGCACGGGCTTGCCAGATATTCAGGCATGCCCGAGAATCCGCGTCTGTCCATTTTTCATGCGCTTAACCAGAAGCGCGTGGCGCGGCTGGCGGCTGAAAAATTAGGGAAGAGTTATGAAGAATGCCGTCTCATCGTGATGCACGGAGGAGGCGGAATTTCCGTGGGCGCTCATTCGGGAGGCAGGGTTATAGACGTGAATAACGCTCTCGACGGAGAAGGCCCGTTCACTCCGCAGAGAAGCGGAGGAGTCCCTTCCGGCGGCCTGGCAAAGATGTGTTATGGCGGTAAATACGGAGCCGGCGACATAAAGCTGAAAATAAAGGGAAAAGGCGGACTTGTCGCGTATACCGGCACTTCGGACGTAACGGCGCTGAAGAAGTATATTAAAGGCGAACCTTTTCCAAAGGAGTCCGGGCTTGATGTTTCCAAAGTCACTCCGGAAAAGGCGAAAGAGTGTCTGCTGGCTATGGCTTATCAGATAAGCAAAGAAATAGGAGCTCTTTCCGCCGCGCTCAAGGGTAAAGTCGACGCCATAGCGCTGACGGGCGGCATAGTTTATGACGACGAAATAATAGTGCCCGCCATAAAGGGGTATGTGGAATGGATAGCTCCGGTGCTGTTGTTTCCCGGAGGCGATGAAATGCGCGCTTTAAGGGACGCGGCTGAGTGCGTGATGGAGGATCCTTCAAAGCTGAAGGAATATTAAAAAGAGTAACTACGCAGGTAGCCAGAATTCAGTAGACAGAATTCCGGCTCCTGAATCCTCGGCTGTTCTGGATTCTGTCCAAACAAACCTTCCCGCCACTACAGCAAGGCGGGATCTCGCCCTCCGCCAAAAGCGGAGAGGCGGAAACGGCAGTGAGTTTGGACTGCCCTGAGACTTCGCTCAGGACTGCCTGCTGGACTGTCCCATTCTCACAGCTTTTGAGGAAGGAATGGGGCTGACTTCTGAATCCTGTCTACTCGTGTAATAACTTAAGAGGAGACAATATAATATGAAATTCGCTAATTTTGACGAACTCGTAAAAATGATGCGCGGCAAATCAAATAAGGTGGTGGTGCCCGGCGCAAATAATTTCGAGGCGCTTGAGGCCTGCAAAATGGCTCAGGACAACGGTCTTGTTTCGGGCGGAGTGCTCATAGGAAACAAGACGGCTATAGAGAGCATGGCGCAAAAGACCGGCCTGAATTTGTCCAAATTCGAGCTGGTGGAGTCCTCCGACCTGACTGAAATGTGCGAGAAAGCGGTGGCCTTTGTTAAGCAGGGCAAGGGGGATTTTCTTGTCAAAGGCCTGGTCGACACTAAATTTTACGTCAAAGCCATACTCAACAAAAGCAACGGCATGGTTGAGCCCGGCAAGCTTTTGAGCCATTTTGTGCTGTTTGAGACCGCTAATTATCACAAGCTTTTTGCGCTTACCGACGCGGGCGTGATGATAGCTCCGAATCTTGAGGAAAAGCGTCAGATAGTGCAGAATGCCGTAGACTTAATGCGCATGCTCGGAGTCGCAACTCCGAAAGTCTCCGTAGTCTGCCCCGTTGAAAAAGTTAATCCAAAAATACCAAGCACTTTGGACGCGCAGGAGCTGTCTAAGATGAGTTCCGACGGCAGGATCAAGAACGCCGTGGTGGAAGGGCCGTATGATATTTATATTTCCGTTTCCCGCAAATTGGCCGAGGAAAAGGGCGTGACCGGCGGAAAGGTGCCCGGCGAAGTGGATATTATGCTTCTTCCCAATCTGGACGCGGCCAATCCCATATACAAGGCGATATCCTTTTTCGCCGCAGGGATCAAATCCGCGACTCTGCTCGCGGGAGCCAGCGTTCCCGTCATACTTCCTTCAAGAACGGACGCGCCGCTTACAAAAATGCTTTCCATAGCGCTGGCAAGCTTTCTCAAGGAACAGCAGGTGAAGGTATAACGGAGGCAGCGGGAAGCCGGAAGTCGGCGGACGGAATTCCAGTTTCTGAATCCTGTCTGTCCGAGCGGCAGATAATTTATGCAAAAGCGCATAGTATTCACAGGCGGGCCTTCGGGCGGAAAAACTTCGATTATAGAGATAGTGCAGAGGCATTTCGGCGCTAAAGTCGTTACAGTGCCGGAAGCCGCCACTATACTCTATCAAGGGGGGTTTCCAAGAAAGCCCGGCCCCGCAAATATGAGGCATATCCAAAAGGCCATATATTACGTGGTGCGGGAATTGGAAGATATGGCTGAAAGCGCAATAGCGGCGCCCGTGGCTTTATGCGACAGGGGCACTCTGGACGGCATGGCTTATTGGCCCGCGGGGGGCGAAGAATTTTTATTTTCCGTGGGTTCAAACCTTAAAAAAGAATTTTCCAGATATAATATCGTAATCCATCTGCGGTGTCCCGCGTCTAAAGGGGGGTATCAGCCCTCTCAGACAAGGATAGAGAGTCTGGATCAGGCGCTTAAACTGGATAAAAAGATAGAGCATGTGTGGGAGGGGCATTCCAAGAGATTTATCGTGCCGGATGAGCCCGATTTTCTTATTAAAGTAAGCCGGGTTATGGAGATACTGGAGGCTGAAATCCCGAGGTTGATGCTTACAGGAGGGAAACTATGAGTTGGAAATTTTGGAAAAAAGAAGTTCCCGCGGAGCGGGAGAAAGAAAAAGACAAGGGGCCGGAAATTAAACTGCCTTTGCCGCAGGAGGATAAAACCGTTTCTGAAGAGATAAAACCTGAGGTCGAGGTTAAGGAAACAGCGCGGCCGCAAAAGGCCGAAGTCTCGGCCGGCCTGCCGGCAGCGGGGCGGACGGCTGTTGAGGCCGCTCCTGTTGAAAAAGCTGTTTTGCCGGAAAAAAAGGAACCCAAGGTTGAGCCTAAGGACGAAAAACCGCGCCAGACCGACGAGGAACTTGAAGCTGAATTGATGAAAATAGCGCCGGAGCTGATGGCGCAAGCGAAGACCCCTGAATCACGTCGGCGTATCGTGGAACTGGCGCGTAAAATGAAGAGTGACGGCGTGGATATAAAAAGCACAAAACAGGTTAATAGTTGGCTGAAAAAAAATCCCGACGCTGTTTCTAACGAACCCGCGCAGAAAGTTGAGACGTATGTGCGCCCCGAACCTAAAGTGGGAAGAAATGATCCCTGCTCCTGCGGAAGCGGCAAAAAGTACAAAAAGTGCTGCGGAAAGTAGTAAAGAAGTAAGACGGTAGACGGGAGATGGTAGACGGAAAAAAGCAGATAGCATAAAGTAGATAGTATACAGCGAAACCGGCGATTAAAAACTAAATCGTTTGTTGCCGCCGGTTTCTTTTTCAATCCTACGTTTTTTATACCTTTGTGCGAGTGTTTTTTACCTAATTTTCGATTCCTGTATCTTATCGGCCGGCTGTTTTCTTCCCTGTCTGCTATCTACTGTCTACCTTCTTCTTGGTGCCCGAAAGACCTATGCCGGATATGGGACTAAGGACTCTTTGACCGATTTTTGTTTTGGTGTAAAATAACGGATATCAGCAATAAAAAAGGAGATTGTGTTTATGGTAAAGAAAACAGTTATCAGCGCCGCTATATTTGTTCTGACAGGCGGTGTCATGGCCCATGGGGCGTCGTTTAATCCCGACAACAGCGCTTCGCCCTATAAAATTGATATGCCTGAGATAACGATTCCTTCCGCAGGCATGCCGAAGGCCGGTATCCTTTCAGACCTGCTTCTTCTGTCCGCCCTTGGATCCGACGGTGAATGCATGTCCGTCACAAATATTCAGCTTGAAAAATTTATTTCCAGTTTTAAGAATTGGAGCGAAGAAACCGATTCTTATGTGGCGGATATAGTAGCGGAGAATCCTTCTCTTGCGGTGGACCTCATAAAGTATTCCATAGATTTCCGCAGGCTGTGCGGAGATATGGAAAATAATGCGAATATAGCGGAATCGACGCGGAAATTATGGAAATCAATGTTCTACTACATGGGCAAGGTTCAGCCGAGATTTGCCGAAGCGATAAACAACCGGTTTAAGGAACTGGATAAAAAATCCGACTCCCAGCTTGTCGATATGGTGAAAAAAGACAAGGGTTTTGTTCTGCTGATGTCTTCATTGTGCAGCGAAGTGCAGGAGCGGCTGGGTTTTATGGCGGGGGACGCTTTCTGGGACGGACTGCTCGGCCTTGCAAAAAAAACAGGAGAAAGACTGGATAAGGCGCTTTCTTCCGTGTCCGACTGACAAAGGTTTGTATTGAAAAAAGCCGCCCCAAAAGGGCGGCTTTTTTTATATATAATACTTCTTAAATGAATCCCGTGGTTTCACTTTGGATATGCTGGCTTTTTAATTCCACGTGGCCGATAACCGGACATGTCGCGGTTTTAAAAATGTCGCCTGTTCTGCTGGCCTGGTTCGCTGCGTTCGCCGGGTTTTGCGTTTTTATTCCGCGGGTTTATAAAACAGGCGCGTGGAGAAAACTTCTGCGCGCGGATGTCTTCTGGAAGATGGTTTATGTCGGCGCTTTCGGGAGCGCCATCCCGATAATTTTCTTTTTTTCCGCGCTTAAATATACCACGCCCGCAAATGCCGCGATACTTGCCCAGATAGAGGTCGTATATTCTTTTCTGATCGCCTATCTGCTTCTCTCGGAAAAAATTTCAGGTTCCCAAATTGCGGGGAGTCTGCTCGTTGTATCCGGCACCTGTCTTATAGCCTTCAATGAAAGGCTTTCTCCAAGATGGAGGGGCGATTTGATGATACTTGCCACTCCGTGGATGTATCAATTATCCCACGCCTTTGTAAAAAAACTCCCCGATGACTGCCCCGAATTTTTAATAGCGTTCGGAAGGCTGTTTTTCGGCTGGATTATCCTTACGCCCATAGTCGCGGCATACGCTCTCTTCGGTAATTTGTATTTTGAGCCGGGGATTAAAGCTTTTTCCGTCATATTGTACCACGGTATTATTTTGAGCGCGTTTTCCATATTTTTGTGGTACAATACCATACGCAGAATGGACCTTGCAAAAGCCACGGCTGTTCTGCTTTCTTATCCCGTGATGACTACTCTGCTTTCATGGCTCCTGTTAAGGGAAAAGATTTTTCCCTACCAGATAGGCGGAATGGTTCTTGCTATCGCCGGAGCATGGTGGATAACTCTTCTATCAAAGCAATCCTCTCGTGGTATCATAAAGGATTCTTTAAGTCAGGTATAATTGACTATGACAAAACCTCTTCTTATTACGGGCTTAAGGCAATTGCTTACATTGAGCGGGTCTAAAACCGCGCGCCGCGGCAAAGCTATGGGCGAAACGGGCATTATAAAAGACGGCGCCGTTCTTATGGATAAGGGAGTTATACTCGCGTCGGGAGTCTCGGGCGAAGTGATGAAGCATCCGCTTGCGTCGTTGTCTGAGGATGTTTCCGTCAAAGGCGTAGCGCTGCCGGGTTTTGTCGACAGCCATACCCATCCGGTATTCGCGCAGGCCCGGCTGGCCGATTTTTCAATGAGGACGGCGGGGGCTTCCTATCAGCAGATAAAAGCCGCGGGCGGCGGAATAATTTCAAGCGTAAACGGCGTAAGAAATGCGCGTCAGACGGATATGGAAGACGACTTGCGCCAGAGAGCTGTTCGTTTTCTTGAGGCCGGAACTACCACGATAGAGGCAAAGAGCGGATACGGCCTTTCTCCGGAGTCGGAGGAAAAGATGCTTAGGGTCATAGCCGCCGTGGCCGGAGAAGGACCGCTTGAAATTCTGCCTACTCTGCTTGCGGCGCATGCCGTGCCTCCCGAATTCGGGGGGGACGCCGAAAAATATTCCGAATACGTAATAAAGGAAATCCTTCCGCGGATCTCGCGGCAGAAGCTGGCGGTATTTGCCGACGTATTCTGCGAAAAGGGTTATTTTTCTCCGGAGCAGTCGAAGCGGATCCTTAATGCGGCAAAGCGTCTGGGGCTTAAATCCAAAGTGCATGCCGAACAGCTTAACAGATACGGCGGAGCGATGGTCGCGGCGCAGGTAAAGGCGGTGTCCGCCGACCATCTTGACTTCGCTTCGGACAAAGAGATTTCAGCCATGAAGAAGGCTAAAGTTATCGCCACTCTGCTTCCTGCTTCTAATTACTTTCTCGGATTAAAAAACTATCCGCAGTCGCGCAAAATGATAGACGCCGGACTGCCTACGGCTCTTGCCACTGATTTTAATCCCGGCACCTGCCCGTGCTGGAATATGCAGATGGTCATTTCCATAGCCTGCACCCAGATGAGGATGTCTCCGGAAGAAGCGATTACCGCTTCAACCATAAACGGGGCGCATGCTTTGGGCATTGCCGGAAGGACGGGCAGTATTGAGCCCGGAAAACAGGCTGATTTAATCGTGATCGATGCAGACGATTACCGGGAGCTTGCCTATTATTTCGGCGACAATCAGTGCGCCATGACCATAAAAAAGGGAAAGATAGTTTACGATAAGCATAAAATAAGCGATAAGATATAAGCGGAAAAGCAGAACGCAGATGACAGCGAAGCAGTCCCGCGCAGTTTGCGGGGCGCAGTCCCATTCTTTCCTTGAAAGGCTTTGAGAATGGGTCAGTCCAAACTCACTGCCCTTAAGGATAGTTTGGGGCAGCGTTATCAGCGTTCTATATTTAGTTGATGTTATGAAAATTATTCTTTTTGACATAGACGGAACGCTTGTAAAAGCCGGCGGAGCCGGAAAACTCGCCTTAAACAAGGCGGTAAAGACCCTTCACGGCGCCGAGGATGTCTGCTCAAAATTTTATCTTGCCGGAGGCACCGATAAGGTTAATTTTATGCAGGCTTTTATCGAGGCAAAAGGCAGAAAGCCGGCAAGGAAGGAAGTAAAGGCCGTAGAAAAAAAATATCTCGAACTCCTGCCGGCGGAAGTGGACAATGCGGTTAAAGACGGCAGATACATGGAAATACCCGGAGTCGCGCAATTGCTTAAGTTTTTATCAAAACGCAGAGATGTTTTTATCGGGCTCGGCACGGGAAATCTAAAAAAGGGCGCTTTTATAAAGCTCAAGCCTTCGGGTTTGTCAAAATATTTTATATTCGGTGGATTCGGCTGTGATTCCTATGAAAGGGCGGAAGTGCTGAAAAAGGCTGTTAAAAGGGCGGAGAAAATAGCGGGCAGAAAAGCGCGGGTCTGCGACGTGTATATTATAGGAGACACCCATAAGGATGTTTCCGCCGGAAAAGAGGCGGGGTATCATACCGGCGCCGTAACGTGCGGTTTCGGCGACCGTTCTAAAATAATGAGAACAGGGCCTGAGCTTGTTGCCGAAGATTTTACGGATTTATCCCCGTGGCTTATATGGCTTGGGCTGAAAAAAGACCCGAAAGGAATAAAACGCGATTCGCTGATGTTTCCGGACACGCCTATCGAACATGTGCAATACGCGAGAACAGGAGAAGAGGGTAGATGGGAGACGGTAGACGGTAGACGGCAAATGGGGAAAGGGAGACGGAAGAGTAAAAACGGCAAATGATTTTTTTTACCGTTTACCTTTTACCATCTACCTTCTACCGATTGAAACGGCGGAAAGGAAAATACAAAATTGGAAATCGCGAATTGAGAATAAAATATGTCTTTTCCTAATTTTAAGAATAAGTACGGGCAAAAACCTGTTTTCACGGCAAAGGACTATCTTAAATATCTGGAAAACACAAACCGTCTTCCCGGTTTTAAGCCTCCCGAAGGTATAATTTTCTGCTACAGCCGCAGGTTTATCGAACAAGTTCTTAGAAAACATAAAATAGCCGACGCCGCGGGTTTCGGCGGCAGAATATATCTATTGGAAGAGTCCGGCCGGCGGATAGGTGTCGCGCTATCGGGGATAGGCGCGCCTGCCGTTATAACGAGGATGGAGGAATATATCGCCTTCGGGGTTAAAAAATTTATTTCAATAGGAACAGCCGGCAGTCTGCAGAAAGATTTGGATATAGGAAGTCTTGTAATATGCGAAAAGGCGATAAGAGATGAAGGCGTGTCGCATCATTATCTTCCGCCGTCAAAATACGCATATGCTTCAAAAGATCTGACCAAAAAAATTATAAATGCCGTGAAATCAGCCGGCCTGAAATATACCTGCGGTCCAAACTGGACAATAGACGTCCCGTATATGGAAACAAAAGCTGAAATTAAAAAATATCAGCGGGAAGGGGTGTTGACCGTAGATATGGAAGCGGCATCAATTTTTGCCGCGGCGCAGCGCAGGGATGTTCAAGCCGGCGCAGTTTTTATGGTGAGCGATTCTTTGGCGGATTTAAAATGGAATCCGCAGTTTCACTCGGTAAAATTAAATGCGGGTTTTGAGACTGTATTTAATTCCTGCGTTTCGGCCTTGTCGGTAAATACCCGGCAGAACGCAGACCCATTCTTTCCCTCAAAAGCTTTGAGAATGGGTCAGTCCAAACTCACCGCTTTTATGGATGGTTTGGGCAGATGACGCTGATAATTATAAATATTAGGAAAAAAGCCGAAGACTAAACGCAAAGAACGCAAAGTAAACGCAAAGGACACAGACACATTCTTTCCTTAAAAGGCGTTGAGAATGGGTCAGTCCAAACTCATTGCCTTTTCCGCCTCTCCGTTTTTTGCGGATGGCGAGATCCCGCCGGGCTATGCGGCGGAAAGGTTTGTTTGGACAGAGTGAATCTGATGGATGAGGTGAAGACGAATTATCCAATCAGGTCGTTGGCATAGCGATGAAAGTTAATGGCTTGTAATCTTTGCGTTCTTAGCGTAAGTTCTTTGCGTCCTTTGCGGTTAAACTTTTTGCGCTTTGGCTTGTTTATTAATGCGGGCGGTTATCTTTATCGGGGTGTTGTAGTATGCGTGTAAAAAAAGACTGGTATAAAAAATTTTTTAAAGATTCATTTTATAATCCCGCCTCTCCCGCAGCCGTGGAACATGCTCCGGAAGAGGCCGCGTTTGTAATGAGGGTATTGGGACTAAAGAAAAGGGCGAAGATATTAGATTTATGCTGCGGTCCGGGCAGGCATTCAGTCCTGCTCGCAGAGAAGGGTTTTGACGTAACAGGCTTTGATTTTTCAAAAGAATATCTGGCTCAGGCTGAACAAAAAGCCGAAAGAGCCGGCGCGCGGATAAAATTTATTCACGGCGACATGCGGAGGCTTAAGTTTAAGAATGAATTCGACGCGGCAATAAACATGTTCACGAGTTTCGGGTATTTCAGGAATTTTAAAGACGACATAAGGGTTCTTAAGGGAATAAACAAATCTTTAAAGCATAAAGGGTTGCTCCTGATGGATATAAAGAACGGAGAGTCTTTGCGCTGGAATTTTTCCCCCAGAGACTGGTATGAGGAAAATGGCGCGTTTTATCTTGAGGAGCGGGCTTTTAAGCCGGGGACTAAAAATATGCTTCAATGCAGAAGAGTTAAAATAGCGCCCGGCGGTAAAATGCAGGGGAGATTTTTTGAGATAAGAGTGTATAATAAAAAATCCCTGAGCATAGCCCTGAGTAAAGCTGGGTTTATCCCCCTTAAATTCTGGGGCGGTTTTGACGGCCAAAAATTATCGGATAAAACGAAGCGGCTTATTGTATTGGCAAAAAAACAGTAAATAACTTCTCTTGGAGGATAACATGTCAAAATATGTCGAATGTGTGCCTAATTTCAGCGAAGGCAGAGATGCGGGAAAAATCGAGCAGATAGTTTCCGCCGCGCGCAATACTGCCGGCGTAGTCATTCTTGACGTTGAGAAGGATATTGATCATAACAGAACTGTGCTTTCTTTTGTGGCGCCCGTTGAAACTGCCGTTGAAGCATGTTTTAAAGCTGTGAAAAAGGCGGCAGAGCTTATCGACTTAAATTATCATAAGGGAGAGCACCCTCGCATGGGAGCGATGGATGTGGCTCCCTTTATCCCCGTGCTCGGTTCTTCCATTGAAGACTGCATAACTTTGGCGAAACAGCTCGGGGAAAGAATCGGGAAAGAGCTTCAAATACCGGTCTATCTTTACGACCAGGCCGCATTAAGGCCCGACAGAAAAGATCTGGCAAAAGTGCGGAAAGGCCAGTTTGAAGGCCTCAAAACCGAGATCGGAACAAATCCCGAAAAAATTCCCGACTTCGGCCCGAACAAGATACATCCTACCGCTGGCGCAATGGCCGTAGGGGCAAGGGAGCAGATAATAAATTTCAATGTGAATCTGGATACAAAGGATATGGAATTCGGGAAGGGACTTGCCAAAAAGATAAGAACTTCCGGCGGAGGACTGCCGTGTCTGCGCGCCAAAGAAATATTCCTCGAATCAAAGGGACAGGTGCAGATATCCACGGTGCTTACCAATTACAAGGTGACTTCAATAAAGACGGTAATAGACGCCATACAAAGGGAAACGGAGCCGAAAGGAATAAAAATAGCGGATACTGAACTCATAGGCCTTACCACGCAGGAGGCTATAAACGGCTTTGCGCTTGAGACCCTGAAGGTGATCAATTTTCAGCCGTCGGCGCAGATTCTTGAAAGCCGGCTTTCAGATCTGCTTTCCACGTGGCAGTCAGGCTCGGACAAGCTTGTGGATGCTCTTTCCAACACGGACCCTACTCCGGGCGGAGGAAGCGCCGCAGCTGTTTCGGGAGCCATGGGGTGCGCTTTGGGGCAGATGGCTATGGGGATATCTCTTCAGAGTAAAAAACTGGATGAAGCCAAAAAACCCGCTTTAAGAAAAGGGCATGAAGCTCTCGGGCGCTTGAGAAGCGAAATGCAGGCCTGCATGAGGGAAGATTCAAGGGCGTTTGAGCTGTTTATGGAAACGCGAAAAATTCCCAAAGATGATCCGTCGAGGCCGGCAAAAATGCAGGCGGCTCTTTGTTACGCCGCCGAGGTGCCTTTAAAGACGGCGCGGATTGCGTCTCAGGCTTTGGATGAGCTTAAAGACAGCGGCGGCATATCGCCGTCCGTAGGTTCGGATTACAGAAGCGCCAATCATCTTTTGCTTTGCGCCATAAAATGCGCGGCGGAAAATGTTAAAATAAACATTGAATCAATACAGGATAAAAATTATTCCGCAAAGCTGGAGAAAGAGCTGGAGTCGTTTATGGATGCCGTTAAATGCGGATGCTGTTAAAAAAATAAAACAGAAGATTAAACGCAAAGAGCGCAAAGCAAACGCAAAGGACACAGATCCATTCTTTCCATGAAAGTCTTTGAGAATGGGCAGTCCAAACTCATTGCCTCAAAGGAAAGTTTGGACGAAGCGGATCTGATGGGAATGACGGGAAATAGACTGTCAAGGTAAGTCATCGGTATGACAATGCGGGGACAGTGAATGGTTTATAATCTTTGCGTCCTTTGCGGTTTTATTTGTGTTAAAAAAAGGAGAAGACGATGAAAATGTTGATTGCGGCGGTTCTTTTGGCGGGTCTTTTGTCCAGCGCGCAGGCGCAGGATGCCGGAGGAAAACCTCCGGAAAATAAACCTGCTCCGGGCATAAGCGGTCAGATGCCTGATGAAATGAAACAGGAATTAACGGATAAGTTCATAGAAGAGCGCAAGCTTGAGCTGGATAAAATGCTTAATGCGCGCGTGGGTGAAATAGAGAAAGAATATTCAGGGATGCAGACGTTTCAGACTAAGATGAAAGATGACCGCGTGGCTTTTGAAAAGCAGGCGTCTGCCGAAAGAAAGATGTTTTTGGATTCCCTTAAAGGCATGAAGCCGGAACTGCGCAGGAATTCTTTCCAGTCTTTCAATATGCAGCAGAAGGAAAAACGCAGAATGTTTACCGAAGGACAGCGTTCAAAGCGCCGGGAATTTTTTGAAAATCTCAAAACCGAGCGTTTGGAAGTCAGACAGGAGTTAAGGCAGGATATCCGCGGGGACAGACAGGAGTTTAAGCAGGAAATGCGCAATCAGCGGCAGGAGATAAGGCAGGAAATGCTTCAGAAGCGCATGGAAATGCGTCCCAATCCTCCCGCTCCGGAGCAGCAGAAGGGCGGAGGGAAATAGCTGGGCTGCTGGACGGCTAGACGGCGGAATGAGGCCGCAAAAAATAAAATTAAGTAAGGATATAAAAAATAGACCCTGATTTTTCAGGGTCTATTTTTTTGTAAATCCTACATTTTTCCGGTTGTGACTTTTTAACGGCCGTCCCATTCCTTTCTCAAGGGCTTTGAGAATGGGTCAACTTAAACTCATTCGAGTTGTGTGGAGGGAAGGATGGTAGCTGTTGTTTTCTTTTACCTTCTACCGTTTACCGTCTTCCGTCTCCCGTCTATTTGCTGCTTTTATCAGTTTTTCCACGGCCGCGGCTATCATTAATTCAGCATGGCCGTAAGACTTTTTGGCTTCATCCGCTATCTTTAACCGTTCTCCAACCCATGCGCTTTCGGCTGATTTTCCAGAAGCGATGAAATCCAAAGCTTCAAGCCCCGCCTGCGATATCTTTGAAAGATTAACGGACAGCGGTTCTATTTCCTTCAATATCGGCGAGTTCTTGATCGTATCCTGAAGCCTGGCGTGATTATCTTTCCATGCGGAAAGGCGCGCTTTCAGGCTTTCCAGAAGAGCCGCATCTCCGGCAAGATATGCGTCCGCGTCCCTGCGGAAATTTCTGGCCGCCGCCGCGTCGGGCCGGCAGGCGTCCGCAAAGCGGGTGTAAGGCGAAAGGGAGTTATACATTCCCGAAAAATGCCTGTCGTAAATTTTAATGGGCTCCGAGACATCCGCCAGAATTTTCAGCGCAGCTATGTCCCTGCCGGCTGAAAGTCTTCTGAGCATCATCTCGTAATTTTTTTCATGGGTAAGGCCCAGTTCTTCCAGTTTCAGGCTTACGGTATCCAGCCGCTTATACATGTCTTCGATATCATTCATCTGCTCCGGCGACCAAAGCCGTTCCGCTATGGCGGCCGTGCGCGGCCAGATGCGCGAGTCTATGTTTTCAGGAGTGACAAGCTCCGACCACATGGTCGCTTCTCCTCCGAGAATTCTCTTTTTCTCCTCGTCGCTGAGTTTTAGTTCGGGGGTAAGCGGATCGGTCAAATAATGAAAATCGGTGGGCTGGACAAGGTCTATGTAATATCCGGTTGAAAGCAGACCCATATATCCCTTTTTGGCCGCGTCAGCCAGGAACTCTTTGCCCCGATATGACTGTATCACTATGTTTTTGGGCACATCCGGATGGAGGATATCGTCCCAACCTACCATTTTCCTGCCGTGGCCGGTCAGTATTTTGGCAATTTTGCTGTTGAAATACGCCTGAAGGCCGCTGTTGTCCTTAATGGAATTCTTCTTCATGAATTCCTGTATGGACTTATTGTTCGTCCAATGCAGGCCGGTCACTTCGTCTCCGCCTATGTGCAGGTATTCGTCGGGAAACAATCCCGCCATCTCTCCTAAAAATTTGTCCAGAAATTTATATACATTATTGTCGGTGGGGTTCATGGTGGGATCGGCTTTTATCCATCTGCGTTCCATGCCGTAAGGGCCGGGAGCGCTGGCAAGCTCCGGATACCCTATGAACCAGCTCGAGGTGTGTCCGGGGACGTCGAATTCCGGCACGACCCTTATTCCCAGTTCATCCGCGTATTTTATGATGTCTTTTATCTGCTCCTGCGTGTAATAAAGGCCGTCTGACCCCAATTCGTGAAGTTTTGGAAATTTTTTGCTTTCAATGCGGAAGGCCTGGTCTTCGGTAAGGTGCCAGTGCAGAACATTAAGTTTAACCGCCGCCATTGCGTCGAGGTTGCGTTTA
Organism: uncultured Elusimicrobiales bacterium; assembly: GCA_964520045.1. Classification (GTDB taxonomy): domain Bacteria; phylum Elusimicrobiota; class Elusimicrobia; order Elusimicrobiales; family CAZFMJ01; genus CAZFMJ01. The sequence continues at coordinate 28,563 of CAZFMJ010000007.1, forward strand.
ATAACGTCAAGGGGAAGGAAATGCCTGCAGGAGTCGATAAGCAGTCCGCGCCACGCGAACCTCGGCTTGTCGAGTATTTCGACCACCGGGAAATAGTAGCCGTTTTCATCCCCGTTTAGAAGCTGGAGCAGCGTTTCAATTCCGCGTACCGCTCCGATGTCGGTTACGGCGGAGAGTTCGATGTTATCAAGAGTTATTTTCAGCGAATAAGATTCGTCTTCGCCGAGCGCAACTTTTCCGTGCCGCGTTACTTTAATGAGCATTTGAGGCGCGCTGTTTTTATCTTCCGGTGTAACAAACCGCTGTTTTATAAAAAGGCCTGTTTTATCGTCAAGCCGTTTGAGCATCCTTGAGGCCTGCGAATAAAGCCGTTTGCCGGCTTCTCCCTGAACAGTCACCGTAAAAGAGCTTGTGACCGCGAATCTGCCGTCCATGGCCGTGAGGCTTTCGGGATACGGCATAAGATTATAAACAGTCGGACCTGCATGGCTGTTTATGCCCAAAAATACCGTTAAAACTGCGGCTGTCAGTAATTTGTTTATATTGTTTTTCATGGTATCCCCTTTGGAAATATAAATAGTCAACTATCTGATAAATATATAAAAAAAACATGTAAAAGCAAAGGAATTAAAGGGAAATGATATAATATATTGGTCCTATATAGAAGTAGGTCCAATGTCGTTTCTGAAATAGGACTTAAGGCACCTGTTTGTGTCCCAAAAATACGCAAGAATAATATCAGGCGGATACAAATAAATGTAGGAACAGCTGTGTAATGCAGTGTGGCGTGAATGAATAAAAAAATTGCAGCTAGTTTTGCTTTCGTAGTTTTGGCCGGGTTGATTTTTTCTGCGGCGGATGTGTCCTGTAAAATAAATAATACAAATCTTTTCGGGCCGGTCAAGGGAAGGCGCCAGATAGCTTCGTGGATCATTTATAACGGCCCCGATACCATCAACGATATCTCCGCTCATGCCGGCGTTCTTTCTTCAGTGAGTATTTTCGGCAGGCCCACAAAAGAATTTATTGAGCAGTGCGCCGGGCTCAATGTGGAAACGTATCTCGCTGTCGGGGGAGATGAATCCGCGTTCGATACTCCCGAAAATGCGGAATCCAGTATCGAAGGGTATATCCGGACAGCAAAAGAACTCGGGGTAGCCGGAATTGACATGGATTTTGAGCAATTAGACCCGAAATACCAAAAAAGTTTTTCTTCGTTTTTAAGGGATGCTTCCGCGAGACTTCATAAGGCGGGGAAAAAACTCAGCATATGCGTGGGATATTTTCCTAATATCCCGCCCATGAATAAGCCGTATTTTTATGATCCCAAAGTAGTGGGGGAAACCTGCGATATTGTGCGGGTTATGTGCTATGACATGCACTGGGCGGGCGGATATACCGGGAAAATGGGGCCCACGAGCACAAAGCCCTGGGCGAAAGAGGCGATGGGGTGGTGGCAGAGGACCGTGCCGGGGCATAAACTTGTAATGGGACTGCCCGCATACGGCAATGATTATAATTTAAATACAGGCAAGGCGGAGCAGATCTATCTGCCTGCTCCGGTTATAAAAGGCAAATTGATAAGGAAAGAATGGATGCCGTATGAGGCGCTGAACTCTTATCACTATACCGATGAAAAAGGAATTCCGCACATGTTTTTCGCAAGCGATTCCGCCAGCACTTCCGCCCACCTTGAGACCGTAGACGATTTGGATATTCCAGCCGTAGGTTTCTGGACTCACCACAGCGTAGGCTCCGATACATGGAAAGTCATACGCAAATGGCTTGCAAAATAAAATAACCGAAGGAGAAATTTATGCGTTTAACGAGAACAATAGCAGCGGCATTATTCTTTTTACCTGTAATTTGTTTGCCTGCTTATCCGCAGAAAAACGTTTCAATCCCGGATTATAAAAATCCCAAACTTTCTGCCGAAAAAAGAACAGCCGACCTGCTGAAAAAAATGACGCTTGAAGAAAAAGCCGCCCAGACCCAGGCGCTTTGGCAGATGAAAAAACTCATAATGGACGACAAGGGCGATTTTTCCGTCGAAAAGGCTACGGAAGTTCTAAAATACGGCATAGGCCAGATTACGCGGGCAAATGAAAAGAAAAGCGGTCCCAAAGAAGGCGCTGTCTTTGCCAATGACATACAGAGGTTTCTTGTCGAGAAGACGCGGCTGGGCATACCCGCGATGGTTCATGAAGAGGCGTTGCACGGGCATATGTCAAAAAAGGGAACAAGTTTTCCGCAGGCGATCGCTCTTGCCGGAACTTGGGAGCCGGAGCTTCTTGAAAGGGTGTTTTCCGCTGTGGCCCAGGAATTGCGCGCAAGGGGAGCCCAGCAGGTGCTTGCCCCCGTGCTTGATGTGGCGCGCGACGCCCGCTGGGGCAGGGTGGAGGAGACATACGGCGAGGACCCATACCTTGTTTCAAGGATGGGGGTCGCGTGCATAAGGGGGTATCAGGGAACAGGGCCTGTCATAGACTCAAAGCATGTTATAGCCACCGTAAAGCATTTTGCGGCTCACGGCCAGCCTGAGGCGGGGGTTAATATCGCTCCCGCAAATTATTCTGAAAGAATTATACGGGAAGTTTTCCTCGCTCCGTTTAAGTCTGCTGTAACCGAGGCAGGAGTTTTAAGTTTAATGGCCTCCTACAATGAGATAAACGGGATGCCTTCTCACGCCAATAAATGGCTTCTGGACTCGGTATTAAGGAAGGAATGGGGGTTTAAGGGGTTCGTGGTGGCTGATTATAACGGCATAAATGAACTTTGTGAAATTCATAAAATCGCAGCCGACAAAGAGGAAGCCGCAAAAAAGGCTCTTGAAGCCGGAGTTGATATCGAGCTTCCGGACATAACGGTCTACCAGACTTTGGTTCAGCAGATTAAGGAAGGAAAAATCTCTGAGTCCGTTTTGGATAAGACGGTTTCAAGAATTCTTTACGCCAAGTTTTTGACCGGCCTTTTTGAAAATCCCTATGTCGATCCTGAATATGCGGAGAAAATAACGAACAGCCCCGGGCATCAGGCTTTGGCTCTTGAGGCGGCCAAAAAAGCGATTGTCCTTCTTAAAAACAAAAACAATCTGCTTCCGCTTGATATCAATAAAATCGGCTCAATAGCCGTAATGGGGCCGAATGCGGAGGGCTGTCATCTGGGCGAATACAGCGACGACCCCGGCAGATGCGTTTCGGTGCTTGACGGAATAAAGGTAAAGGCGGGGAATAAAATAAAAGTCAATTATGCGGAGGGTTCAAGAATAACTGAAGGCGATTCGGATTGGCGGGGCTGGTACCTTGACGAAGTAAAATTGAGCGGTGCCGCGGAGAATGAAAGAAGGATAGCGGAGGCGGTTGAAACCGCCAAAGCAAGCGATGCGGTTTTGCTTGTGCTCGGAGAAAATGAAAAAACTTCAAGGGAAGCATGGGGCGCTGAGCATCTTGGAGACAGGGACAGCCTTGAGCTTCTGGGAATGCAGAATGAGCTTGTAAAAGCGGTGCTTGGGACGGGCAAGCCGGTGATAGCGCTTATTTTAGGGGGAAGGCCGCTTTCAATAAACTATATTGCGGAAAATGTCCCTGCAATTTTAGAGGGCTGGTTTTTGGGGCAGGAGGGGGGGACTGCCGTTGCTGATGTGATTTTCGGGGATTATAATCCCGGCGGAAAGCTTACTATTACTTTTCCGCGTTCAGTCGGCCAGATCCCCGTATTTTACAATCATAAGCCGAGCGCAAAGCGGGGCTATTTATTAGCCGATAAGTCTCCGCTTTTTTCTTTCGGGTACGGGCTTAGTTATACAACTTTTAAAATAGACAATCTAAGGCTTTCAAAATCACGGATAAAAGCGGATGAGAAAACCGTTCTTAAAGTTGATGTTGCGAACACCGGCGCCAGAAAAGGCGATGAAGTGGTTCAGATGTATATCAGGGATAAAGTGAGTTCCGTAACAAGGCCGGTGAAAGAATTAAAAGGATTTAAGCGCGTGACTCTCGAGCCGGGGCGGACGCAGACCGTGGAATTTAACATTACGCCGGATACGCTGTCTTTCCTTGATGAAAATATGAAGGAGACCGTAGAGCCTGGCGCGTTTGACATTATGGCCGGCCCGAATTCGGTCGACCTGCAGACGGTATCTCTTGAAGTGGTGAAATAGATTCCTACATTTTAGCGGCGGTTGAAAAGGGATCGTCCTTATTCTTTTTGATACGGCGAGATAGGTTTTTTTGAAGGTTTTATAAATTTCTTTATTTTCTTTTGACGGTTTTGTCAGGTTTTTTTCGTCAAATTCAATGAACTGGTTTACAAAATCAGAAACGGTCTTTTTGCAGGTTTTCTTATTGTCCGTCCACGCGGCGTGAATAGCCGCGCCCAATGCCGCGCCCTCGCCTTTGACCGGGATAACGTCGGCCTCAAAAATATCCGCTATGGTCCGTCGCCATTCCGGAGATTTCGACATTCCGCCCGTAAGATGTATCACGTCCGCTTTTATCGGGAATTTTGTATAGCCTTCATACAGATTCATCACATGGCCTTCAAGCACGGCCCGGCATAAGATCTCTTTCGTGAAATCGCCAAGGCCGAATCCGAAAAACATTGGGCGTGCATGGGGCAGGTTCGGCGTTCTTTCGCCGATAAACCACGGCAGAAGGATCTTTCCGGAATTTCCGGGCTTGGTTTTCCGGATAATCCCTGCAAATTTCTCATGGCTTAATTTATATCTATTGATAATTTCGTTATAGCCGTTTGCGAGATTTGAAACGCACAAAAGCGGAAGATAATTTCCCGTGGAATCGCAGTAAGAGGCTATTTCCCCGTCTTCGCTTATATAAGGTCTTTTCAGGAATGTGCAGGCTGTTCCGCTTGTGCCGAGGCTTATCGTGACAATCCCTTCTTTCGCGTTTCCCGTGCCCAGCGCCCCGTACATGTTGTCGCCGGAACCCGCGTCTATCATGCAGTCCGGCGAAAACCCGTATTTTGCGCAAAGCTCAGGGGATATTCTGCCTATGAATTCATCCGCCGGTTTTACGGGGGGGAGTTTTTTAATTAAATCCCCGCTTATGGCATTGCACACATTTTTTGCCCATGTCTTTTTTATGGGGTTCCACAGAGCCATGCCTGAAACATCCCCGGGCTCCATAACACGCACCCCTGAATTTTTACCGCCGGTCAAAAACCAGTTTATGTAATTATGCACCAGAAAAAGCGCCGAGGTTTTTGCAAAAGCTTTGGGCTCATGTTTTTTGAAATGGAGTATTTTGCCCGCGGTATAGCCGGGTTTCTGGGTGTTGAGCGCCGCTTTGAGCATTTTTTCTTTTCCGCCGACGGCATCCGTAAGCTCTTCGCATTCTTTGACGGTGCTGACGTCATTCCAGAGCTTGCTGGTTTTGCGGGTGAGATTTCCTTCTTTGTCCAGACATACGAGCCCGTGCTGTTGGCCTGAGACTGATATGGCTTTTATTTTTGCCGGGTCAAATCCAGAACCCTTGAGCCGTTTGAAAAGGATGTAGAGGGCGTCAAGCCACATCTGCGGGTCTGATTCCGATACTCCTGTCCCAAGACCTTTAATAACGCCGTTTAAGGTGCTGTATTCCAGCAGGTCCTTGTCGTAATTAACCGCGGTGGTAAACACAGGCTTTTGAAGGCAATAATCCAAAAGCACAAGTTTGGCTCCCTGCGTTGAAACATCAAGTCCCAGATAGTAAGAAATGTTTTTTATCATGTTTTTTTTTATTCCAGTAGACAGTAGATAACAGATAGTATATAGGACAAAATAGTAATAATTTTATTCAGCGATAAGCGATAAGTTGTAAGTGATAAGTTTTAACGGCGACCTATATCTCCAGTTCACCGGACTGGTGTTCTCTTAATATCCGTTTCCCGTTTTCCAATAAATGGTGTCTGTCCCTATTTATAATATATAAACTATATGTAAAAATAACGACGGAGAAGATATATTCGCATTGTTGAGCTATATGTAAGTTTCTAATTGAGCATGTAATGATTTCACCATTGCTGTATGAGGATTTTTTCAAGTTTTCCGCGGTTTTTGTTGGGATTTAAGTGGCATTCCATGATGTCTTCATGCGGAAATTTAGCTATTTTCGCTTTGAGTTTGTGCAGGGCCTGCATGTTTATTTCAATGCAGGTTTCCGCCGGTATGTTTTCGGGGAAGATGTCTATGCCGTAATAGCCTTCATAGGCCATAGCCCAGAGAGAATAATAAAGAGCCATGGCTTCATGGGGGTTTACAACTCCGATATTGTTGTCCTGATCGTAATTGCCGTCCGGCTGGGAATTCCAATGAGTGTGGGCGAGCCGTCCCTCCATTCCGCAGAGGCTGTATGAGGCGGGCAGGATTTCAAATCCCATTTTGGCGTGGCCTATTTCCGGGTTCATTGCCACGAGCGCTTTTCCCTCTTTTAAGATTTTTATGTTCGCCGGATTTTTAAGCTTTTCTTCCACCCTTTTTGCGGCAAGCAGTCCTTCGGCGGTGTTTCTGTAGATGTTGTTGGGGGCCGGTTCGTAAGGTTTCGGCTCTATGGCTATCATCACGCCCGGAACTTCATCCATCGCCTCCGCCATGGCGGTTTCAAAAATATCCCACATGTGCATAAATGGTTTTCCGTGCATGTATCTGTACCCGTCTATGCCGGGCCACGAGATGGCGCATCTTGCCCCTAATTCTTTTACGAGCTTCAGGCCTTCGACCGCTATTTCTTTGGCTCTTTTGCGCGACTCTTCTATCGGGTTGGAAAGGCCGCCGAACTCAAATACGCTTTCGTAAAAGTGGGAAAACGGCACGGCCGCCACTTTTATGCCGGATTGTTTTTCAAGCTGTTTATAGAGGTGTATGTTGTCGCAATTTATTTCTTTTGGATAATGCGCCTCTATTCCAGTGACGCCGAGTTTGGCCATTTTTACGGCCATTTCCATGCGTTCTTCGATCGTAGTGTCTTCAACATAGCGTTCGTGGAACCTTCCGCCTCCGGGCGTGAAATACCATATGCCCACGGACGCTTTTATCTCATAATCCTTTTTCAGGTTTTTAAGCATTACGTCGGGATTTACGGTTTTTTTCTGATATCTCAGGTCAGGCAGTATATAGCTCATGATTTATCTCCTATTTTTTTATACATTACCGGTTACTACCCGGGTAGACAGAATTCAGGAGTCAGAATAGCTTATCCAAACTCACTTGCAAAATTTGGGCTAATTTTTTGTGTTTCTTGAATCAACCCATACGGCCGATAATAATTAATTTTCCGGGGCCGTAAAAAAAGAAGGAAGTTTTAATTTCCATTTGCATCTTCGGACGCCGGTATCGCCCATATAATGCGTGTCGCCGTCCGGAATATGTATCTCTTCGGTCACAAGTTTTTCGCACCGGCGACTATTCCGTTCTTGTTTACGGATACATGAATTGTATGAGTATTTCCGCCATCGCAGATATAGTTTGTCAAATAAGCCTGCCGGCGGTATGCTGAATCCTTTGTCGTCGCACTCTCCCATGCATCCGGCGTAGGCTTCGTTCCATTTAAAAACTTTATCCTTTGTGCCGATCCACCGTTCCCCGATTTCACTGCAATCGGAGGCAGGCAGAGGTGTTTTCGCATATTTTTTAATCTCAAATCGTTTTCCTTCGCTTTCGCCTGTCAGATCGCAGTAATCTATTCGTTGAGACGGTGAAATGTGTCCGATACCGGATACGGTACAGCCATAATTGGGGCATGTGCGTGATGATGAAAAAATAAGCTCCGGGGTGTAAGTCCCGGGCTTTTTTAATAATTCATCAAGCCACGGTTCCTGCATGTATTCCCGCGATCTTTTTATTCTTTCGGCATTAATTAGCGTGGCAATTTCTGTTTTGACGTCTATTAATTCCTTTAATTCCTTCATGCGTTCCATCGAGTTCGGCGCTGGTCTATTTTTTAAAGCGCGAGCCTTCTTTTGTTTAAGGGATTTCATGAGTTCCGCTTCCAGCGCCGCTTCTTCTTGCTTTTTATCATTATTCCATTTCTGCCATGCTTTATTTGCAAGCGCGTCGGAGACGGTATAGCCGTAGCAGTTGATGGTGAATTTTAGAGGCTTGTCATATGGTTTCCCGTCTTTTTCAAAATAAATATCGATGATCGGGGACGGCATAACTATCCCGCATTGCAATACGTCGGAAAAACACAACAGAATCAGGAGGCAGTGGAGAGTAGGAAAACAAGCGGATAATATCTTAAAAGATAATACGGAAAAAATTTTCATATTCTATCCCTTTGTGTTTCTTGAATCAACCCATACGGCCGATAAAAGCACGAGGCCTTTTATGATCTGCTGCCAGAAGATCTGCACGTTCATAAGGCTCATTCCGTTGTCAAGGCTGGCCATGACAAGAGCGCCTATCAGCGCCCCTGTTATGCTTCCGCGCCCTCCGGAAAGACTGCATCCGCCTATGACGCAGGCCGCTATTGCGCTTAACTCAAACATGCTTCCGGCGTTGGCGGTGGCCGCGTCCAGACGGGCGGTAAGCACGATGCCTCCGGCGGCGGAAAGCGCTCCCATTATCGCGAAATTCCACAAAAGAATTTTGGGTATGTCGATCCCCGATAACCGCGCCGCCTCTTTGTTCCCGCCTATGGCATAGATGTACCTGCCGAAAGTGGTGTTGTTGGAAAGAAATATCATTAGAGCCGATACGGCAAGCAGAATGATAACGGGGGCCGGTATCCCGCAGTATTTGTTCATGACCGCCGTAAATATTATTATCCCAAGCGCCGATGAAGAGACCGCAAGGCCGAAAGTCCATAGAGGTCCGGCAGGCAGGCCGTAGGATATGGTTTTCCTTCTTTTGTTCCACATCAAAAAGGCGCATAAAACGGATGCGGTCAAAGATATTGCCCATCCCGCGGACGCCGGCACATAGGCTTGTCCAATGTCCCTGAAAAAGGTTTCCATAGGGCTTATCGTTATGCCGTCCGTTATTCCGAGTATGGCGCCCCTGAAAATAAGCATTCCGGCAAGCGTGACGATAAACGAGGGGACATTCTGATATGCGGTCCAAAAACCCTGAAACAGCCCTATCAGCGCGCCCAGCAGAAGGGCTGAGAGTATCGCGGCAATGGAGATATAAAAGCTTATTTCGGAGACCTGTGAATCAGGGAAGCGCGCAAAAAGCCACGGCCCCAGCCATTTTACCTGCATCATGGCCGCGACCGCTCCGGTAAGCCCCGCGATAGAGCCGACCGAGAGGTCTATATGGCCGGAGATTATTATGAAAACCATGCCTACGGCCAAAAAGGATATCACCGCCGTCTGCCTGAAAAGGTTGGAAAGGTTCCGGGCCTCAAAAAATATGCCGTCCGTCACGGCGGAAAAGAAAATCCATATCGCAAGCAGGGCGAAGATCATTGTAAACGACCGCAGATGTGATTTTATAAAGTTCATATATTTATCCTCATCAGAAGAAGTCACCAAATCACCGGTTGCCAGCCGCCCAGTTTCCCAGCGACCCAGACACCCAGCAGCCCAGTCACCCGGTTTCCCAGCCGCTCAGCGACCCAGACACCCAGTCACCCAGCAACCCTTAATCTTGTCTTTAATTCTTCGTGCCTTAGTGTCTTCGTGTGAGTATTGTTTTTTTCCGTCTACCCTCTTCACAGCTGTCCAGCCTTCTTTCCTTTCTTCTGTTGCCCCTTTTGCTTCCGGTGCGGTTTCGGCTTCCTGCCTCAACCACTTCCTCGCATTTGACCGCAAATGCTTCGGTCGCTTCTTTTGCTTATATTGCTTCCGTTGCTGTAGTTATTCCTGTCGCAAGCCTCATGATTTTTTCCTCAGTCGCGTCTTTTGCCTCAAGCCTGCCCGCTATTTTGCCTTCGTGCATTACAAGGATATTATGGGATAGGCCGAGGATTTCCGGCAGTTCTGATGAGATAAGAATTACGCCGAGTCCGTCTTTTATGAGTTCATTGATAAGAGTATATATCTCAAATTTTGCGCCGACGTCTATTCCGCGCGTCGGTTCGTCCAGAATAAGTATTTTGGGCTCCGTGTTGAGCCATTTTGAAAGCGCCACTTTCTGCTGGTTGCCTCCGCTCAGCGTATCAACGGCGCAGTCGAGACACGGCGCTTTCACCCGCACCTTTGAAAAAAGCCCGCCTGCGCGCTTGACCTCCGTGAATTTATCAATTACGCCTCTTTTTGCAAGCCTTCTGAGGCGTGCCATTGAAATATTATGAAGTATGGAGTGAGAAGTCACAAGCCCGCTTCCCTTCCTGTCTTCGGTAAGCAGAGCCATTCCCATGCTTATGGCGTCCCTGCAGTTTCTTATATGCGCTTTTACGCCGTCTATATATATGCTGCCGGAGCGGTTTATTCCATAAGCTCCGAAAACGGCCGTGGCAAGCTCCGTCCTGCCTGAGCCCATGAGTCCGGCAATTCCCAATATCTCGCCTTTCCTTACGGAGAAGCTCGCGCCGTCTACCGCTTTTTTACCCGGCGCATCGGGATAATCGCATGAAAAATTTTCAACCCTGAGTATTTCTACTCCGGAGCCGGAATTTTCAATTTTAGGGAAGCGGTCGTTGATATCGCGCCCTACCATTCCGGATATTATCCAGTTTTCGTTTATGGTTTTTGTCTCCCGGCAGGCGACAGTTTTTCCGTCACGTATAACGGTGACCGAATCCGTGATCTCCATTAATTCGTCGAGTTTATGAGAAATGTATATGCACGACACTCCCAACTCCCTGAGAGAACGCAGGATGGACATGAGGATTTTAATCTCATTGTCCGTAAGGGCGGAAGTGGGCTCGTCCAAAATAAGGATATCGGCTTTTCCGGAAAGGGCCTTGGCGATTTCAACCATCTGCTGCTGGCCGACGCCGAGATTGCGGATTTTTTCGTAGATATCAAGCTTAAGGCCGTATTTATCCAGAATTTTGCGTGCTTTTGAATAAAGCTCGTGCCAATCTATGACATATTTGATTTTTTTCTGAGGTTCGCTTCCGATAAATATATTTTCCGCCACTGTTAATTCGGGAGCCAGCGCCAATTCCTGATGGATTATCCGTATCCCGGAATTCTGCGCGTCCTTGACGGAATGAAACTTCTGTATGCGGTCTTTGTATAGTATGTCGCCCTCATAATCGCCGTGAGGATATATTCCGCTGAGGATTTTCATCAGGGTGGATTTGCCCGCGCCGTTTTCACCGCAGAGTCCGTGAATACTGCCCGCCGCAAGCGAAAAATCCACTCCGTCAAGGGCTTTCACTCCGCCGAACGATTTTTTTATGTTTTTAAGCTCAAGAAGCATATGAGGTGATTACTATGGCGTTTACACGCGGCAAACGGTAGACGGTAAACGGTAGATGGTAAAACAAAAACTGATATCAATTTTCTTGTGTTTGTTTTGTCCACTATTTACCATTTACCTCTTTCAGTCTAGCGTCTCCCAGTTTGCCTTTAGCAATTTAGCCGTCAAGCTGTCCCGCTGTCTAGCTGCCCAGCAGCCGCTTTTCTTCCGTCTACCGTTTACCTTCTACCGTCTTACTTCTTCATCTGCCTATAAACATCCTCTTTTTTGTGAAATCCGCTCTGCACTATGACTTTATCCAGATTGGCTTTTGTCACGGGCGTTACATCCAGAAGGATGGCGTCCACTCCGTCCACTTTAGATTTTGCCTTGGCCGGTTTTTTCCCGTTTGCGAGTTCTATGGCCGCTTTTACCGCTTCTTTTATGAGGATGCGGATATCTTTTAAAATAGTCACGGCCTGAGTGCCTTCGGCCACGCGCTGGACGGCGGCTATTTCTGCGTCCTGTCCTGAGACGGGCACTTTCCCGGCCAGTTTCTGCGCCGCAAGCGCTTGTATGGCTCCTCCCGCGGTGCCGTCATTTGAAGCCAGAACAGCGTCTATTTTGTTCTGGTTTTTAGTAAGAGCGTTTTCCGTGTGTTTTAAGGCTTCCTGCGGGCTCCAGCCTTCGCACCACTGTTCCGCGATCAGTTTTATTTTACCTTTGTTGATAAGAGGCTGAAGTATGTTCATATGGCCTTTGCGAACCAGATGCGCATTGTCGTCCGCCGGGTGTCCCCCGAGCCAGAGATAATTGCCCTGGGGTTTAAGGGCGGTTACCGCTTTTGCCTGCGCTTCCCCGACTTTTACGCTGTCAAAGGAGATATAAAGCGACACGTCTTTGCTTGGTATGAATCTGTCGTAAGCTATTACCGGAATTTTTTCCGCTTTTGCCGCGGTTACCGCTGGTATCACGGAATTTCTGTTCTGCGGGATAATTATGATTACATCGGCTTTCTGCGTTATGAGGTTTTCTATCTGCTGGTTCTGCACGCTTTCGTCGCCGTTTGCCACCTGTATTATCAGGTCGGCGTTCTGTTCTTTCGCGGTCTGCTCGAAAATCTTTTTTTCGCGCGACCATCTCTCCTCCTGAAGCGTGGCGAACGAGACTCCTATCTTCACCTTGTTTTCGGCCGCATATACCGTGCTAACCGATGACGCAAAAATATATATCGCCATTGCAAACAGCAATATTGCATTTATCATTCTTTTCATTTTTTTCCTCCATGGGTTATCCCAGCAGGAAAATAATACTATTTTTTATTCATAGCAAGAAGGCCCAGCGCGCATATGGGGCCTTTGGGACAATCAGAGTGGGTCTTTAGCCGCTTTTCAAACATGTTTATGTCATGTAGAATACTAGTGAGAGGAAATATGACAACTACTGAAGATAAATATTGCAGGCTCGGCAGGGAAGCGCTGAATTCGTTTTTGGCGCATGCCCCGCGCTCGTTTATATTCAGCAAGGCGGTTTTGCACAAACGCGTATGCCGGATTTGCCGGGTTGACGGGCCTGATAATAATTCAAAATATATTTTAAGGTCGCGGACCAATTAAATTTCCGCGGTTTTAAAAAAGAGACGGCTTATATCCGCCGCGCATTTTTTTTTCTGCGCCGGCGGTTTTTTATTTACTAAAATCAAAATAAGGCCAAAAATAAAAGAAAACCACTGAGACGCGGTCCCAGTCCTTCCTTAAAGGCGATGAGAATGGGGCAGTCCAAACTCATTGTCTGTGAGGAAGGTTTGGACGGAAGCCGGGAAACACGGAAAAATGAGTTGGAATTAAAAGAATTTTGCAACTACTCAACGGCAGTAATATATGGAACGCGGATAATTACAAACATCTGGAAAAAAGTCGAAGACTAACCGCAAAGAACGCAAAGAGCACGGAGTGAGTCTGCCGGAGATAACGGAAAACAAATTTTCCAGCCAAGTCATTGGTATGGATATGAGGCATAGTTAATGGTTTGCAATCTTTGCGTTCTTAGCGTACATTCTTTGCGTCCTTTGCGGTTTGGTTTGTTTATTGAGGCTGGGAGTTTTGGCGTTTCCGTGGTCAATGTTTGATAATGCAGATAAAAAAGCAGGAGGGAAAATGAAATTTATAAAAATATTGATATTTTTCGCTTTTTTGCCGGCCGGCTTGGGATTGTGCCAGACGGACGCGGTTTTAAACAACCATAAAGTGGTTCTGGATGCGCAAAAAAAAATACTGCCATGGGTTGTTCCTCAGGACAGGGCTTTTGATAAAGTCATCCGGCTTGCATGGAATTTTCTGCTTAAAAAAACGCTTGTGGAATCCAACGGGCTTAAGAGCTATTTTACCCACTGCTGTGTCGACCAGAAGACATTTATGGGCACAGAATGGCCTCATAATCCAGCCGGGCTTTACGCCATGTTTACGGATTCCGCTCTGGCGTATTACGCCTATTCGGGGGATATCTCTGTCATAAATCTTGCGCGGGAAACGCTGGACTACCAGCTCAAGCACGGAACAACGCCCTCGGACTGGGAATGGGCGAAAGTCCCTTATTCAAGCAGTCATTACGGCGACAAGGAATACCGCGGGGGCTATGATTTTCTTTATGATCCGAAACTGCCGGGAAGAGGGGACGGATACGGAGTAGTTGAGCCTGATAAAATAGGCGAACTTGGGTTTGGGTATTTGAAGTTTTATGAGTTTAGCGGCGAGCCGAAATATAAAAAAGCCGCCATAGCCTGCGCGGACGCTCTTGCGAAACATATAAGAAAAGGCGATAAGATAAAATCTCCGTGGCCTTTCAGGGTTTACGCCGAGACCGGAAGGATAAGGGAGGAATACACTTCCAATGTTTTGGGTCCGGTAAAACTGCTGGACGAGCTTATGCGCCTTAAAATAGGAGACGCGGTTTTATATAAAAAAACGCGGGATGCGGCATGGGCGTGGCTAATGGAATATCCCATGAAGAATAATCTGTGGTCGGCATATTTTGAGGACGTTGTCGTATATGAAAAGCCGGAAAATTTCAACCAGATAACGCCGCTTGAGACGATCAGATATATAATGGAGCATCCGGAATATGACCCCGACTGGGAAAAACACGTCCCCGCCGTTATTAAATGGGTGGAGAAGATATTTGCGGGGGATACGGATAAGGAAAAAGGGGCGCAGTGGGGCGCAAACGCCATATCCGAGCAGATCCACTACATGTATAAAATGGGAAGCCACACCGCAAGATATGCGTCCGTAAACGTCTTGTGGCATGAAAAAAACGGCGATGAGACGGCCAAAGAAAAGGCATTCAGGTCCTTTGCCTGGGCGACCTATTCATGTAAAGAAAACGGCATAGTGAATCTTGGTCCCGTGGAACAGCAGGTCTGGTTTTCGGACGGATACGGCGATTATGTTAAACATTTTCTGGCCGGCATGGCTTCCGCTCCGGAATGGTCTCCCTCCGGCGAAAATCATCTTTTGCGCTCGTCTTCGGTAATCACTAAAGTGACTTACATATCCGGCGGAATAAGCTATGAAACATTTTACGCGGATTCTGAGGAAATTCTGCGCGTTAATTTCAAGCCCGCCGTAGTCACAGCCGGAAACAAGGGCCTTGAAAAGCGCAATGATACGGAAAAACCCGGCTGGGTTTACGACGAAAAAAGCGGAGTTCTTAAAATAAGGCACGCCGGAGCCAAAAATATAAAAATTACGGCGGGATAAATTTCTTTTTATCTTTATTTTTTGTATTCTTGAGACACTACACTACGAAAAGGGGCGAAAATATGAAAACGCATTCATTTAACGTGATTCCCAATCTTCCTGAAAATCTTAAAAAACTGGCGGATATTTCCATGAACATGTGGTTTACATGGAATTGGGAAGCCATAATGATGATGGTGGGCATGGATGAAGGTTTATGGCATAAATCCCATAGAAATCCGAAGTGGGTTCTGGGCAGTCTGCCCCCTGAAAGGCTGGATGAGCTCAGCCGCGATCCGGAGTTTTTGAAGCGTCTTGAAAGCGTATGGGGGCATTATCAGGATTATCTTAAAAGGCCGACATGGTTTGAAAAATACCGGTCTCCGCAGGAGGAAGGTTTTACCGCCGCGTATTTTTCAATGGAATACGGGATAGGAGAAGGTCTTCCGATATATTCGGGAGGACTCGGCATGCTTTCCGGAGATCATCTCAAAACTGCCAGCGATTTGGGGCTTCCGGTCATAGGCGTGGGCCTTCTTTATCAGAAGGGCTATATCCAGCAGGTGCTTAACCGTGATTTCTGGCAGGTGGAGCGCTATCCTGAAAATGACTGGTATAATATGCCGGTCCAAATCGTCAATGACGGTTCGGATAAGCCGCTTCGCGTCGAAGTTCCGCTGGGCGACGAAATAATAAAGGCCGGGGTATGGAAAGTTCCCGTGGGCAGAACGTCTCTTTATCTTCTTGACACCAATATTCCTGATAATCCTCCGCATTACCGCGATATAACGGAACAGCTTTACGGGGGCGACCGCGAAACCAGAATACGGCAGGAAATAGTTCTGGGCGTGGGCGGAGTTAAAGCTCTTTCGGCCATGGGCATAAATCCCACCGTGTATCATATAAACGAGGGGCATTCGGCATTCCTTCTTTTTGAAAGGATACGCATGCTTATGTCGGAAAATAAATTTTCTTTTTCCCAGGCGCGGGAAGCGGTGTGGGCAAGCTCCGTTTTTACGACGCATACTCCGGTGATAGCAGGAAACGAGCATTTTGATCCAGGGCTTGTAAAACGCTACATGGAGCCGTATTCAAGACAGTTCGGCATTTCATGGGATGAGTTCCTTAAAATGGGAAAAGAGGACGACAATTCGCCGTCCTTCTGCATGACCGTGGTGGCTCTGCGTCTTGCGGCTTTTCTTAATTCCGTAAGCCTTCTGCATCAGAAAACTTCAAGGAGCATGTGGCAGAAGGTCTGGCCCAGCCTTCCCGAGCATGAAATTCCGATACAAAATGTTACAAACGGCGTGCATACCTGCTCATGGGTGAGCCACGAGTACCACGAACTTTACCGGAAATACATAACGCAGGCGGGGCAAAGCTGTGACGCCGATATGGCGGATGCCGCGATGTGGGCAAAAGTGGAAAATATCCCCGACGAAGAATTATGGGGCGCCCATATAATACGCAAGAACAAGCTTTTTAATCTTGTGAGGGACAGGCTTAAAAGGCAGTTGACCAGGCAGGGAGCGGATCCCACTGTGGTCGGCGATGTGAACGCGTTATTTGATCCGGGCCTGCTTACCATAGGTTTTGCCCGCAGGTTCGCAAGCTATAAACGGGCAAATCTCATTTTTAGGGATTTGGAAAGGCTTGAAGAAATAGTCAATAACAGCAAGATGCCGGTGCAGTTTATTTTTGCCGGGAAAGCGCATCAGGCCGACACCGTAGGCAAGGAGATAGTCAAGTCCGTAGCCAGACTGATGACTGATAAGCGGTTCAGGGGCCGCGTCGTTTTCGTAGAAGACTACAATATGAATGTGGCGCGCTATCTGGTGCAGGGAGTCGACGTGTGGCTTAACAATCCGATAAGGCCTATGGAGGCTTCGGGCACGAGCGGAATGAAGGCGGCCGTAAACGGTGTGCTCAACCTGTCTGTTTTAGACGGCTGGTGGTGCGAAGGCTATTCTCCCGAGACAGGCTGGGCGGTAGGCGGAGCCGAGCAGTATAAGGATGATGAAGAGCGGGATTATGTGGAATCGGAGGCGGTTTATAATCTCATACAGAAAGTGATAGCGCCGCTTTATTACAGGAAGGATGACAAGGGCATTTCGCGCGACTGGATGCGGATGATGAAATCCTCAATAAAAAAACTGGCTCCCGTATTTTCAACCCACAGAATGCTTCGCGAATATTACGACAGGTTTTATGTTCCGGCCAACCGCGCCTGCAGGAAACTGGCTTTTAACGGAGGGGCAAGAGAGGTCGCCGGGTGGCGCAGTAAGATAGAAATGAACTGGCCCATGGTGAAAGTAGCCGTGGAATCTTTCAAGCCCGACATGGAAATCCGGGCCGGCAATAAAGTGCCTGTAAGGGCAAAGGCATGGCTCGGAGAGCTTACTCCGGATGAAGTGGAAGTGCAGATTTATACCGGCAAAATAGACGCTTCCGGCAGTTTTATGAACGGAATGCCTGTTACTATGCATTCCGAAGGCAGGGACGGGGACGCATATGTTTTTGCCGCGGATATCCTGTGCGGAAAAAGCGGACGGCATAATTTTGCGGTAAGGGTGCTTCCCAAACACGGAGATCTGCCCCATTCGTTCATGCCGCTTTTTATAAAGTGGAATGAGTAAGAAGATGGTAGACGGTAGAAGGTAAACGGGAGACGGTGAAAAGCGGAGCCGTCATTCCTGCGAAAGCAGGAATCCAGACACATGATAGATTCCCGATTAAAGCGTTTGGGAAATGACAGGGAAAAAAGAGGACTGGCAACTGGGTGTCTGGGTCGCTGGGAAACTGGTGATGACTTATAACTTCTTGAGGGTGGAAATATGAAATTAGGAATCAATATACCTCGCAGAATTGAATTTACAAGCATTAATTTTTAATGCTGTGAATTGTATCCGCAGTCCATACCTGCCTCTGAATTTTGCTAAACTTTTTATATGATCAGAACCATATTTCTTTTTGCATTTCTATTATTTCCGTCTCTGGCGTCCGCTTCGGAAGTCGATGTGGAGAAGATAGTGCGGGAGGTGGATAAGCTTTACCGGAGCAGCGCCAGCTATGCCGAGATGTCCATGACGATCGAGACTCCCGACTGGAAAAGGACGCTTGAGATGAAAGCCTGGACGCGGACCATGGATGAGACTTTCATAAGAATACTTTCTCCCAAAAAGGACGCGGGCATAGCGACATTGCGCAGGGGCAAAGAGATGTGGAATTATTATCCCAAAGTCGACAAGGTGTTAAAAGTCCCTCCTTCAATGATGATGGGCTCATGGATGGGCTCGGATTTTACCAATGACGATCTGGTTAAAGAGTCCTCATTTCTGGAGGACTATAATTACAGGCTGATTACTCCGAAAAAACCTCTTGCGGATTATTACTATATTGAATTTATTCCTAAAACCCAGACCGTCACGGTGTGGGGTAAAATAATAATCGCGGCGCGCAAAAAAGATTATATCCCGGTCGAAGAATCCTTTTTTGACGAAAAGGGCGTTTTGATGCGGGTGATGTGGCTAAGCGATATAAAGGAAATGGGTGGCAAACTCATACCTGCTTTCATAGAAATTATTCCGCGCAGCAAAGAAGGCCAAAAAACCACACTGCGCTACAAAACGGCGGTTTTCGCAACCAGTATAAACAGCGACGTATTCACTTTAAGAAATCTCAGGAGAAGAGATTAAGACAGCGAGACGGCTAGGCGGCGAGACAGCGAGGCCGCAAGACGGCTGGACAGCGGTCTGGCAGCTCAGCTGCCCAGCCGTCCAGCAGTCTAGCCTTCTTAAACTGATGGTTCCGGCGGTCCAGCCGTCCAGCAGTCTAGCTTTTTTATATGCTGCTAAAACTTGCGTTCCGCAATATTTTCAGGCAGAAGAGGCGGTCTTTTCTCACTGGGCTTACTATCGCCATGGGGACTTTTCTCTGCGCTGTTTTTTTGGGGATAAGCGAGGGAAGCTATTCCCGCCTCATAGACGCCTTCACGCGCGATCACACCGGCCATATCCAAATACACAGGAAAGGATATCCGGACAAGCCGGTTCTTTGTAAAACCATAAACGGGCTTGATGAAATAGAAAAGGCGCTTGCGGGCCGTTCCGAGGTGGTTTCATGGACGTCGAGGATCACCGCGCCGGCCATGGCGTTTTACGGCAATAGATCAACCTCTGTAAGAGTTATCGGAATAGACGGGAGGAAAGAGCCGCTTACCACCAGATTTATGCGGAAAATACGTTCCGGCAGTTTCTTTTCATCCGCAGGAAACGAGGTAATTTTGGGCGCGGGCGCCGCAAAAATACTGGGCGCGCGGACAGGCGGTGAAATAGCGCTTATAAGTCAGGCGGGGGACGGCTCCGTAGCCAATGCTGTTTTTACCGTCTCCGGCGTGATAGGAAAGGACAACGATTCTTACGAGCGGCTGAACTGCTATATGGAAATCCGGACAGCCGGCAGTTTTTTCGCGCTGGAAAACAGATATCATGAAATAGCGGTTCTGTTAAAAAAGCCGTCGCTTTCAGTTAAAACGGCGCAATTAATAAATAACGCCCTTAACAATTCCGATCTGGAGGCATTGCCGTGGCAGGAGATTGAAAAGCCTTTTTATAAGGCGATGAAAGCCGACAAAAAAGGCAATACGATAATGCTGGTGATAATACTTGTTCTTATGGCCGT
The DNA here is from genome assembly GCA_964520045.1 of uncultured Elusimicrobiales bacterium. Taxonomy (GTDB): domain Bacteria; phylum Elusimicrobiota; class Elusimicrobia; order Elusimicrobiales; family CAZFMJ01; genus CAZFMJ01. Next base: position 48,264 of record CAZFMJ010000007.1, read on the forward strand.
GGGAGTGCTCAATACTGTGCTTATGACGATACTCGAGCGCACCCGCGAATTCGGCATATTGAAAGCTCTGGGCTCCAGGCCTTCCGGCATATTTTTGCTCATAGTCTTGGAAACGGTTTTCCTTGCGGTTGTTTCGGTGTGCGCCGGCATTGCGATGGGCATGGCCGCGAATTTCCTGCTTGGAAAATACGGGATACCTTCCGGCCCCGCAGTTGAGATAGGGGGGATAAGGTTTGAAAAAATATACGGCAAGGTTTCATTCTATACCGTCTGGGCTCCTTCTTCGGCGGCGTTCTTGTCGGCCCTGCTTGTGAGCCTGCTCCCGGCTTTGCGCGCCGCAAGAATCGTGCCGGTAAAGGCTATAAGAGAATAAGAAGACGGTAAACGGTAGACGGGAGAAGGTAGACGGAAAAATATACCGAGGAAAATTTAATACCGTTTTTGTTTTACCGTCTCCCGTTTACCATCTACCTTCTACCGATTAAAAAGGCGGAAAGGTTGAAAACAGAGACTTATAATATGTTATTAAAACTTTCTTTGCGCAATATTTTAAGGAACAGGCGGAGGACGTTTCTCACCGGCCTTGTGATAGGCATCGGGCTTGCCGCGCTGATGTTTACCGATTCCCTTGTCATAGGCACGCGCGAAAATATGACGCATGCGGTTACCGACACGTTTCTTGGAAACGGGCAGATACATTCCGCGGGCTTCAGGGAAACGCTTGATTCCGCTCTTACTGTTAAAAAACCGGAAAAGCTGTCCGCTCTTCTTGATAATGATCCGCAGGTTAAGGCCTGGAGTCCCCGCGCCTTGGCTTACGGCATGATTTCTTCTCCAGCTAATATCGCTCCCGCCGTAGTCTACGGCATAGAACCTTTAGCTGAAAGGCGCGTGTCCAAAATAGCGCAGGCGGTAAAAGAGGGCGGTTATCTTGAAGTCTCCGGAGGCGGCGCAAACCAGATCCTCATAGGCAGGAAACTTGCCGAAACAATGGAGGCCGGGATAGGCGATAAGCTGGTAGCCACCGTATCTCACGCCGGCACCGGCGGACTCAGCCAGGAGCTTTTCCGCGTGAAGGGGATCTTTGAATTCGGGGACAGGGAAATGGACGGCAGAATGGTTTTTGTAAATCTTGAGACCGCGCAAAGTCTTCTGGGAATAAATAAAAACTTCCATGAGATAGCGGTAAGGACCGATGAAACGGCGGCGGATAATTTCTGGAAAAAATATTCGGGAGACGGCAATGAGTCGCTGGGCTGGAAAGAGCTTCTGCCTGAGATGAGCTCGGCTCTCGATTTCGCCGATTTTTCCACGCTTATACTGGGGGTGATAATATTTGCGGTTGTCTGCGTGGGGGTCGTAAATACGCTTTTCATGTCAATATACGAGCGGATGTTCGAGTTCGGGATATTAAGAGCGGTGGGCACAAGGTCTTTTTCAATGGCCGGGATAATAATGCTTGAGGCGGGATGGCTTTCTTTTTTCAGCATGATAATAGGGGCTGTTCTGGGATGGGCGGTAATTTATATAGTTTCAAGAACAGGCATACGCTATGAGGGGATTGAACTTGCAGGCGTGACCATATACAGCATTTACCCTGTTCTGCAGGCAAGGCAGTTTTTCGTATTTCCGGCCTATGTCTTTATTCTGACGCTGTTGGCGGCTTTATACCCGGCTTTTTACGCCTCAAGAATAACGCCGGTAAAAGCAATGAGGCATGAATAAGAAGAAGGTAGACGGAAGAAATAAGAGGGTAGACGGCCCATTCCTTCCTCAAAAGCAGTGAGAATGGGCCGCCCCAAACTCACTGATTTTAATGATTGTTTGGGGCGGGAGATGGTAGATGGTAGACGGAAGAAAATAAGAGGGGAAACCGAGAAAAAATCACCTTATGTCTTTTTCTTTATTTATTGTACCTTCTACCGTCTACCTTTTACCGTTTACCCTCTGCTGATTTATGAACATTCAAAATAAACCAGTCCCTGTGATAGACGTTGAAAAGGTGAGCAAAATATACGGCTCCGGCGAAACCGCCGTCACGGCGGTAAATTCGGTTTCAGTAAAGATATATCAGGGAGAATTTACCGCCATAATAGGTCCTTCGGGGTCCGGAAAATCCACTCTGCTTAATATCATAGGGGGGCTGGATATTCCGTCTTCCGGAAGCGTATTGCTTTCCGGAAAGTCTATAAGCGCGATGACAGGCAGGGAGCTTTCTGATTTCAGGCGCGATAGGATAGGCTTTGTTTTTCAGTCATACAATCTTATTCCCGTTCTCAATGTGGCGGAAAATGTTGAATATATCATGCTTCTTCAGGGGATAGGCTCCGCTGAGCGCAGGCACAGGGTCATGGAGATGCTTGAGGAAGTGGGATTAGGCGATAAGGCGGAAAGAAAACCCAACCAGCTGTCCGGCGGTCAGCAGCAGAGGGCGGCGATAGCAAGAGCGATGGTTTCAAAACCCGATATAATACTTGCCGATGAGCCTACCGCAAATCTGGATTCGGCCTCCGGCATAGCCCTTGTGGAGATGATGCGGGCCATCAATGAGAAAAGAAAAGTCACTTTTGTCTTTTCAACGCATGACTATAAAATAATAGAAAGAGCAAAACGCATGATAACTCTCAGGGATGGAGCGGTGGTGGAAGACGGTAAACGGGAAACGGTAGATGGTAGACGGTAAAAAGGAAACAGAAGAGGGAAAATAGAAAAGAAAATTACCTTATGTCTTTTTCTTGATTTTTTGTACCTTCTACCATCTCCCATTTACCATCTACCTCTCAATATGAAAACGCTATTTTATGTAGAACTAGCTGCTTTAGTTTTTCTTTTTTCTGCGGGGGCGCGGGCGGGGGATATTGTAAAGACGGACGGGTATGTGAAAAGCTATTTTTATGCGATATCTCCCGAGCCTGGCGCTGTCGGCGCAAAAAATTCGCATATTTTTGAACTTCCTTCCAGGATCAAGCTGTCGGCTGAGCCGTTGGGCGGGCTGTATCTGGAAACCGCGTATGAAATTTCGGCGCGGTTTCAGGATAAAGACGCGGTGTCATTGAATTCCGGTCAGGCTCTTCGGGCGGGGGTTTCGGCATACAGGGCTTATGATTTAAACCGGAGACTTTATCCCGCAAGCGGAGCGTCCGCCGGAGACAGATTTTTTTTATTTCAGAATCTGGACCGGCTTATGGCAAGATATTCCGCGGGGCCCGCTGATTTTTACATAGGCAGACAGCCGGTAAGTTTCGGGTCCGCGAGAGTAGTAAATCCCACGGATATTATTGCTCCTTTTAATTACGGGGCGATAGACAAGGAATACAGTTCGGGGGTCGACGCGGCTATAGCCAGAGTATCGTTTGGCGGAATGTCTTCTGTGTCCGGAGGAGTTATAGCCGGCAATAAAGCGAATTCAAATGAAAGCGCCGCATTTGTAAAGGCGGAAATCCCTGTTCCGGAGGGGATGGTTTCGCTTCTGGGTTCGATTTTTTCTGGTAATATGCTGGCCGGTTTCGACCTGCAGAGGTCCATGAAAGGGGCGGGTTTCTGGCTTGAAACGGCATATGTCAGAACCTCCATATCCATGCCTTCCGCGGTCAGGGAGGAATATTCAAGGCTTTCCACCGGGCTTGACTACAGTTTCGGGCATGGCTTTTACGGCCTTGCGGAATACCATTATAACGGGGCGGGCTCCGCTCATGCTGGTGATTACGGCTCTAGGGCATATAAAACCGCCTACAGGGAGGCCGGCGTTTTTCTTCTTGGAAGGCACTATTTTATCCCGTCGCTCAGCTATGAGGCGTACGGGCTTTTAAGAATTTATGCAAGCTCCATATTTAATGTTCAGGATAGATCGGTTTTCGCCTCTCCGCGCATTGAATATAATTTTGCGCAGGATTTTTTTGCGGACTTGGGCGCATTCGTCAATGTCGGCAGGAGCGTGCGGTATAGCGTATCTCCTTTGACCGGAATAAGCCTTCCTTCCGCGCGTTCCGAATTCGGCGCATACTCAGATCTTTATTATTTTTCCGCAAGATATTATTTTTAAATTAAGTTTTGTAATATCTATAAAGGGATTACATCAGGTCGTTTAGGCTGAAGACTGATAAAGACGGGAGATGGAAGACGGTAAATGGTAGACGGGAAAAATATACACGAGAGAATTTGTGTCTGTTTTTGTTTTGCCGCCCCATTCTTTCAACTAAAGCCTTGAGAATGGGACTGTCCCAAACCCAACTGCCTTTAAGGAATCGTTTGGGACGTCTACCGTCTCCCATCTACCGTTTACCTTCTTATACATGAAACCTAATAAATTTTCCAAGGGAAAACACCAGTATACGAAATGGGGACGCAACTTTAAGGAGGTGCGCACTATGACCGAAGTTAAACCGCCGCCGCAGCAGCCCGCCCAGTCAGTTCAGCTTCAGGTTGATATGGACGATACGCTGGCTCAGGGGGTATACGCCAATCTTGCCGGAGTCACGCACAGCGAAACGGAATTTATACTTGATTTCCTTTTTCTCCAGCCCAATCAGCCCAAAGCCAAACTGCGCTCAAGGATAATTTCAAGTCCCGTCCACACAAAGCGTCTTCTTGCGGCTATTGCCGACAATGTGCGCAAATACGAAGAAAGGTTCGGCGTCATTGCGGACAAGCCCATAGTTCCGCAGGCGCACAGCTGAAAAAGAGAGTAGAAAGTAGATAGTAGAAGAGAAACAGAAAGCAAGAGAAGCAACGGAAAAATGCTGGACGGCTAGACTGCTGGCAGCCGGAACTGGTGACATGGTGACTGGTGACTCTGTCACTGGGCAACTGGGCTGCCGGGTGTCTGGGCGGCTGGGGAGGGGGAACTCATGAAAATAAAAATACCGCATGAAATAGAAATCACAAAAAAACATTTGGGCGCGATCGCAGTGATCGCTCTGCTTTGCATCGGCTATGCCGTGATAGACACCGAGACCCTTACCCTGCGCGCGTATTATCCCTCGCCGGTGGGAATTTACACAAGGCTTGTGAGCCTAAACAAAGCAACATTTGCCAGAGAGAAAGGCAATGTTGTGCTGACATCAGAAAAAAATCCAACCGGCATGGTGGGAATAGGCACCACCGATCCCAAAGCCAAACTGGATGTAAGAGGGATTATAAAAGTCAGCGCCGATAACACCACTAACACTATGGTCTGCGGTCAGGATAGGAGAGGAGCAATACGGTATTTTTCGGCAAACAGCGATGATCCCGGAAAGTTTCAATACTGCGATGGGGGCACAGAGTGGAAAGACATGGGGGGGGCGGACGGCGGACCCTGTCCTTCGGGTTTTAATGATACCGGCTATGGTTACTGTATTCAGAACGTTGAAAACCCTGCTGTTTATACGTGGTTTGAAGCGAGCCGATACTGCGCTGCGAATTATAATGCCCGCCTATGCCGTTCGTCCGAGTGGTATCTTGCCTGCGTCAATGGTAAAGCGAGCGGGATGGGGGGGAATTTTGAGTGGGGAGATGATTTTGGCACAATCGACGGCGGGCATCAGTATGTGGGTTTGTGGGGTGGTAATACGGGAGTGTCTGGGGGCGGGGGGTGTAACTATGGTTCTTCATGGATAGACGGGTATCCCGGCGATCTCTATAATTTCCGCTGCTGCCGCAATAAATAAAACGCATTTGCGTTTTACTTAATCGGAAAGTGACGGTTCCCATACCGGTGGGAGATATAGGAGATTTCGAGGTTGGGTAAGAGAAGCAACGGAAAAATGCTGGATAGCGAGAAGGCTGGATAGCTTGACAGCTTGGCTGCTAACGGCAAACTGGTAGCCGCTCATTGTATACTCGAATGTAATTCGGATTAAATACGATTTGAATAAATGTTTGGCAGGGCAATGGTTTTTTGCAGTATCTTCATACCTCATACCGCATAACATCCGCCGTGTTTTATCTATTCTTTGTATAAATAATAGAAATGATTTTGTAACAGTAAACCGCTAGAATTTCGTCAGGTATACGGCGCATAAACCGTAAAAACCATGAAAACGTGTTGCGGAAAATTTCTCATTATGTTTTTCATCGGCGCTCTGCCGGTTTTTCTTCCCGCGGGGGGAAGAGCTGAGATAGAGGCTTTGGATATCGCTTTGCTCGAGAGAGAGGTGGAAATCAGGAAGGATGTGGAAACGAAAATAAAAAGCGAGATCCTGGACCCCATATTAGGGGAAGGCAGGTCGTCAGTATTCGCCGACGTTGAGCTTGAGATAGTGTCGCGCAAGGCCGACCAGACCCGCACCGGAATAGGGGTGGCCCAGAAATACAAAGAAAAAAGCTCGGGGGGCAATTCAAAGGGCGATATACAGTACATAATGCCGGGCATTCCAAAACCCAAATCAGTGCTGGGCGGAGGGTCGGACAAGCCCGAGGCGGCGCAGGGACAGCAGGCCCAGCAGGAAAAGGGAGTGAAGGAAACGCGCTACGGCATGGAAGTGGACATAAAAAGATTCCAGCTTACGGTCATCCATGACGACTCTCTTTCCCAATCCAGCCTTAAGACGGCCAGAGAGAGAATAAACGACGCGCTTCTTCCGTATAAGATAAAAAAGAAAGACCTTCCGACCGTGGTTTTTAAGCCCACGAAATTCAAAGCGCATAATATGCTTGACGACTTAAAAAGGCCGGGCGTCTATCTTCCGCTTTTATACGCTTTTTTGTCGCTTCTCCTTCTGCTGTTTTTGTTCGGTCCGGTGGCTTCGTTCCTGAGAAAATACGTAAAGGCCTTTCTTGAGAAACCCGGCGCGGAGGTGAATATCGAGTCAAAAACCGAAACTCCGGAAAATGCCGGCGGAGGCAAGGGAGGCGTGGAGGAGGGGCATCAGCAGATCGACATGATGTTCCAGCAGAAAGAAGAGGACAAGGAGGACGAGGAGGACGAGGCCATGAAAAAATTTGAGCCGTTTTCCTATATAAACGAGGAAAATCTTAAGCGGTTGATTTATATGTTTCTTTTGAGGAGGGAGGAGCCGTGGGTTATAGCCGTTGTTTTAAGCTATCTTAGGCCGGAATTTGCGAGACAGGCTCTTTCCATGCTTCCGCTTGAAATTCAAGCCAAAGTCGCCATGGAGGCGCTTACGGTGAGGCAGATCACGAAAGACCAGGTAAGGGCGATCGACGCCCAGGTAAAGGAGAATGTGGATTTTGTGGTCGGGGGAGTGGACAGGCTTACCAGAATGCTTGAGGATTCCGACCCCGGCACGCGGCAGAATATATTGGAATATCTCAAGACGCAGAAGCCGGCCACGTACGAGAGACTTAAAAAATCCATCCTTACGTTTGAGGATATGGGGCATTTCCCGGATAAAGACATGCAGATCGTGATACGCGGGCTGAATACGGAAGATATAGCAAAGGCTCTCCAGAAAGCGCCTCCCGAGGTGGCGGACAAGTTTTTTGCCAATATGTCGGAGCGGGCGGGGGCGATGCTTAAGGAAACCATGGAATATTTCGTGGATATAACGCCCGTGCAGATGGAAGAAGCCCGCATGAAAATAATCGACGTGATAAAGACGCTTGAAAAAGAGGGCAAGATAACCGTAAGGGAGCAGAATTCCGACGAAGCCAGAATAGACGAGATGGAGATATCCGCCGAAAACGAACGGAGAAAGAAATTGGAAAATATCGCGGGCATGGATGCGTCGCAATCGTCCGCCGCGCAGCCGGCGGGCGGACAGTTCGGACAGTATCTGGAGGCCGGAACGGCTTTGTATAACGAGGGGCGTTACGAAGAAAGCATGCAGTATCTGCAGTATGCCGTATCCGGAGATCCGTCGCTTTGGCAGGCTTACCAGTATTTAGGGGCCGCCTGTTATGCTTTGGGCAGAGCGCAGGAAGCCGTGCAGTTTTATGAAAAATATGCCCTAGAAAGCAATGACCCGGCGGTAAAGGATTGGGTCGCAAATTTTAAGCAGAATGCGGGAAAAAGTTGAAGAAGAGGGTAGAAGGTAGACGGGAGACGGTAGAAGGTAAACAGCAGAAGGTACAAAGAAAATGATAAACAGAAGATGGGATACCGGAGACGGAAGAAATGAGATGTTAGGTGTAGATTTTACCGTCTACCATTTACCGTTTACCATCTACCTTCTTTTCTGGAGGTTTTATGGACGAAGAAAAAGATAAATTTGAAAAACAGCGCAAACCTTTGCCTCCTTTGCCGCCTCTGCCTCCGGGGATGATTCCTCCGCAGTCCGCCGGCAATACCATTAATCTCAATTCTGCCAAAAATCAGGGTTTTCTGCCTTTTCCGCCCGGCATGCCGTTGTCTAAACCCGGCATTCCGCAATTTTCTCCGGCATCGTCCAATCAGCCGCCTGCTTTCGGCTCCATTCCGCCGGCGCCTCCTTTTACACAGCAGTCATGGCAGTATCCGGCGGAAAGGCCTGCCGAGGCCGAAAAGGCCCTGAAGCAGTCTGAAACCGAAAAACACGAACTGGAGCATAAGCTTGCCGATGCGGAAAAGCTTTTGTCTCAGGAAAAAGAGAAGGTTCTGCTTGCAAATATAAGAAGCCAGGAAGAAGCCGCTCTTTCCGCAAAAGTCGAGATTTCCCTCAAGGAAATACAGGACAGGCTCCGCAGAGACAGGCGCGAGCAGGAGATAGAGGAAGAAAAAGCCCGTCTGCAGTCAAAAGTCAAGGAACTAGAAGCGCGCATCCTGCAGGAAAGAGAAACATGGATGCAGACTCTTAAAACGCAGATGGAAAAGCGCGAAAGCCAGGACAAAGACATAGAAATTCATTTTGTTTCCCGCCTTCAGGAAATGGAGCGGAGATGGCTGGATGAAAAAGCGCAGTGGCAGAGGACCATAATGGCGAAGGAAGAGGAACTGCGCGAGCATAAAGGGGGCTCCGCTAAAATAAGGGATTTGGAAGACGAGCTTAGAAAAACGGCGTTTGAAAAAGAAAATCTTGATAAGGATATTTCAAAGCTGCGTGAAACCATAGTTAATCTGGAAAAACAGAGAGCCTCCGATGAATCGGCTTTGCGCAACGTTTTTGAAAAAGCCAGGGAACTTGAGGCGGTCAGGTCCGAGATGTCGGCGATGAAGAACAGGGAAGACAAAATGCTGGCGGACATGGAACGGCTTCAAAGGGAATTGGGTTTATCGGCGGACAGGCATCAGGATGAAAAGGAAACCGCGCTTAAAAAGGCGCAGGAATCTTATGAGCGCTCTCTTCAGGAAAAAGACAAAGCGTTGGCCGATGCCGCAAGAGAGAGGGTTCAGGCTGTTTCGGAACTGGTAAAGATAAAAAGCTTTATTTCAAAACTGCAGGCCGTAAACTCGGCGCTGGAAAAGGAGCGCGGCGCTTTGCGCATGGAAAAGATGCAGCTCGCGCAGGCTCTTGCCGGGCATACCGGCGCCATGAACAAGCTTAAGGAGGAGATGTCCGAACTCGAGGCAAAGCGGCGGGAGGAAATAGAGAAACTCTACCATGCCTGGTCCGCAAAAGAGGCCGAAAACCGGAAGAACTACGAAGAGACTCTCAAGCAGCAGTTTGAAAGCATACTCCGCAACGAAACCAAGAAAATAGAGACAAAATACGAAATGGACGCGTTGGATATAGAGAAGAAAACCCGCCAGCAGGCTGAAGCCGAATATGCCAAGCGCAACGAAGAGCTGGTGTCCAGAGCCGAACTGGCGGATATGAATGCCGGCAAACTTAAAGATGAAAATAAGAAGCTTGACGGGCAGTATAAAGCTCTTCTCGCGAATTATCAGTGCGCGGAGCTGGAAAAGAAATATGCCGAAGAGGGAACCGGCCGTCTGGAGGATACGATTAAGGTTTTTGAGGCCGAAAAAGCCGAACTTAAGGGGGCGTTGAATAAGCTGCGCGAAGAGGGTATGCGTTTTGAAGAGGCAAAAAAGAATCTTAAAAATGATAAGAGCCGGCTTGAAACGGAAAAGCGGAATCTTATTCTTCAATTGCAAAGCAGCGCGTCGCAGGGCGGAGTTCCGGATGAGCGGTTAAAGGCTTTAGAAGAGGAAAAGGACCGTCTTGAACGGGAAAATCAGGATCTTATCCTTCAATTGAAGAGCCGCGGTCCGCAGAGCGGAGTGTCGGAAGAGTCGTTTAAGGCCATTGAAAAAGCAAAGGCTATGCTGGCTGAAGAAAAACGTCTTTTGGACGGGCATAAGCGCCTGCTTGCGCAAGAGGTTGAAAAAATTTCAGCGGAGAGGGAGCAGGAGAAAACGGCCATAGCCGGGATTCAGGAGCAGATAAATAAAATGCAGGAGGAACGCGCCGGGCTGGAATCTGAAATCCTGAATCTGCGGAACAAAAATCAGGAGGCGGCTTCTCAAATAGAGGGATTCAGAAGGCAGACACAGGGGGAAAGAGAGGCGTATGAAAGAAAACAGACTGAACTTAAATACCAGCTTGAGCGGTGCTCGGGGTTTATTGCCGAGCTTCAGAAAAAAAACAGCTATTATGAAGAGAATATGTCAAAAGGTTTTATCGACCGCATGAAATGGGCCGCGAAGTATAAAGGAGAGTAGATAGTATATAGTATATAGCAGAAAATAGACGGGAAAATCGGGTGTCTGGGCCGCTAGGCGGCTGGACGGCGAGACAGCTATTTAAGATGTCACCAGTCATCTATGAAAAGGCATGTCAAGGGAATAAAAGTCCCCCGATAGCA